>JAAZNO010000384.1 GCA_012798275.1 Chloroflexota bacterium | reverse complement strand
GTCGAAATCGGTCACGAGCTGCCGATACAGCCAGTCCCAAATCTGCCGGGCGCGATAGGCCGGCTGTCCCCATGCCGCCAGGTGCGCTTCCAGCGTGGGCAAATCCCAATCATAAAGGTCAGGCTTTTCCATCACATTCACATTCACATTCACGCTCCCAAAGGGCTTTGTATTTTTGGAGTTCTTTGCGGCTGGATTGGTTTTCGCGGCCCTGCTGCGTAAGGCCGCATCCTTAATCCGGCGCAAGGGATAACGCCGCTCAGGGTTCGTCCAGCGCGCGCCAGGCAGCCGTCAACGCCGCCAGGTCGTCGAAAATCAGGTCGGGATGGACGAACGAGCGGCGCACGTCCTCCAGGCTGTGGATGCCCGAAAGCACCATCGCCGTCGGCAGGCCCAGGCGTAAACCGCCGAGAATGTCCGTGTCGAGCCGGTCGCCGATGACGAGCGTCTCTGCGGGGGAAACTCCCATCCGCGCCATGGATTGCTCGTACAACACCGGCTCCGGCTTCCCCATCACGAGCGGGCGCACGTCCGTGGCCGCCTCGAGCAGGGCCAGCTGCGCGCCAGCCCCCGGCACCAGGCCCCGCTCAAGGGGAAAAGAACGATCGGGATTGGTGCCAATGAAGCGCGCGCCGCCCCGGATGAGAAGGGTAGCTTGGGCCATGTCCTCCCAGGTGAAGGCGGGATTCCAACCCACGACCACGAAATCGGCCGCCTCCCCCGCGGTGAGGACGAAGCCGCGGCGCGCTAATGCCTCCCGCAGTCCCGGTCCCCCCACGACATAGACGCGCGTCCCCGGCGCTGCCTGTTGCAGCAGGTAGTCGCCCGCCGCTTCAGCAGAATTCAGCACATGCTCCGGGGCCGTGACGACGCCCAGGCGCGCCAGCTTTTCCACATACTGCGTCACGGATTGATTGGCGTTGTTGGTGACCAGCATGTACTTCAAAGCGCGCTCTTCCAGAAAAGCGAAGAAGTCCTGCAATCCTGGCAGGGGACTCATGCCCCGCCACAGCACGCCATCCATATCGGAAATCACGGCGCGGATGGGCCGCAGCAAGGCCAGGGGATCGCGGCGCGCCGCCTGCAGGCGGGCAAACTCGGCTGGCGTGTCAGCGTCAGCGAGCAGCAGGGGATCTTCCACGGGGTAAAACAGCAGCTGCTCCGCGTGAGCGCCAAAGAGCGCCCGCCCGCCGACATCCGCCGGCAATTGCGCCAGCTCGGGAAAGAACGTGCGCTCGAAGAGCACCGGACTGCCGGGGCGACCTTCCCATGCGGGGACGACGATGCCACGATGCGGCGAGGCATTCCGCCATGTCGTCACCAGCGCGCGCAGCAGCCCGGCGGTGATGAAGGGCTGATCCACCTGCAAAAAGATCGCCGCCGGACTCCCCATCAGCGCGGAGACTGCCAGGCTCACACTCGAGCCCATGCCGTGCTCCCAGCGATAATTCTGCAGCAGCTGCACCGATCGGCCCGCCAACGCCGGCGCGATGCGCTCCGCCCCCGCGCCGAGGACAACGAGGATGGGGCTGAGTCCGGCGGCCCAGGCCACGTCGGCGAGATGCGCGATCAGCGGGCGGCCGTCCCATTCCAGGAGCTGTTTGGGCTGTCCAAAGCGAGAAGAACCGCCGGCAGCGAGCAAAACCGCAGCAACAGGTGTGTCAGGCATCGAGAGCTCCTTTTCCCGATGAACTTAATCGCGTCGCAGCGTCATGCGCAGGGGATACCGTTCCCCTTTCAGCACGCTGACGCTATACACAATGGCCTTCTGGTGCGCGTCAAAGGTGCGCTGACGGATGACCAGTACCGCCAGCGGTGGCGTGGCCTCCAACATCTCGCACTCCTCCGCGCTGGCAAGCAGCGCGTGGACGGTCTGCAGCGCGTGGGAGAATCGCACGCCGTAATGCGCCTCGAGGGTCTGATTGACAGACGTGAGATCCAGCTCCAACAGATTGGGGAAAAGCGCAAATGGCAGGTACAGGGTCTCGACGCCGAGCGGCGTGTGGTGAACCAGCCAGAGCCGTTGAATGTGAATGACGCGCTCCCCCTGCAATAAATTGAGGTTTTTCGCCAGGCTCACATCCGCCGCCACGAGGCCGCGCCGCAACACCCGCGTGTCGCCGGGCAAGCCATCATGTTGTAGCTGTTCGGCCAGATCGCGCAACCGCAGCTGCGCTCCCGTGGTCGGCAGCGCCACATAATACCCGCTGCCTGGCCGCGAATAGAGCCATCCCTCGCTCGTGAGTAGATGCAGCGCCTGCCGAATCGTCGTGCGGCTTACCCCGTGTTCGGCTGCCAGCTGGCGCTCCGACGGCAATTTCTGGCCCGGCGCCAGGTCCCCCGATTCGATGCGTTCCCGTAACAGCGTATAGAGCTGCTGGTGCAGCGCCACTTCCCTGGCAGCATCGAGGCGTTTTTCCGCCGACATCTTCCCCCCTTCACAGATGGCTCACGGATCCCATAGGTAGAAGCCGCAAAATGGACGTGGGCGCACGGAAACATGTGCGTGTGAACTCCCTGCATTATATGCGATTGTTCACCGCCCGCCAATATGAACGCGGGAGTCGAGACTGCAGCAGCCAGGAGAAGGTCTGTGACGGCTCGCCGGTTCGGCTAGGGACGGAATTCCCAGCCTGACAGGAGCCAACCACGCTGAAGCGCGTTGTTTAGGGACGTATCGGGCCTGGAATTCATTCCGGCGTGGGCGGCCTGAGAACGGCCTGAAGTTTGCGATACGGGTGTCACGCAAGTGATTTTGGGATTCGCTGACTCGCCGATTTGCTGAGCAGACTCCAGGCGACAAAAACCGCCCGCGAGCGTAGCACTCGCGGGCGGCGCACTCAGAAAGACAACGCCGGCTTATTTCTGCGCCAGAGCGCTGTAATCCAGCTCGGCCAGCTGCCGGAAGTGATTCCAGCGCGCGCGGACGTCCTGCCGGGCGAGCAACAAAAGCTCCGCCGCGCGGTCAGGATCCGTTTGCCGCAGCGCCCGGAAACGCACCTCGTTGTACATGAAATCCGCCACGTCCACCTTCGGCTCTTTGGAATCCAGCTGCAAGGGATTCTTGCCCTGAACTATGAGGCGCGGGTCGTAACGGTAGAGCACCCACGCGCCGGAATCTACCGCGAGCTCCTGCTGCTTGAAGCCCATGCGCATCTCCGGCATCCCATGCGAGATGCAATGGCTGTAGGCGATGATGAGGCTGGACCCCGCGTAGGACTCTGCCTCGCGGAAAGCCCGCAGCGTCTGCGTGTCGTTGGCGCCCATGGCGACTTGCGCCACGTAAATGTTGCCATACGTCATGGCGATCAAACCGAGGTCCTTCTTGGGCAGGGCCCGGCCGGCCGCGGCGAACTTCGCCACCGCCGCGCGCGGCGTCGCCTTCGACATCTGCCCGCCGGTGTTGGAGTACACCTGCGTGTCGAGCACCAGCACGTTGACATTGCGACCCTGCGCCAGCACGTGATCCAGACCGCCGTATCCGATGTCGTAGGCCCAGCCATCGCCGCCGACGATCCAGACCGAGCGGCGCACAAGCACATCCGCCAGGCTCAGCAGATCGAGTGCCTCAGGGCCGGTCTCGTGCGCCAGGCGGAGGCGCAACTGCGCCACCCGCTCGCGCTGCGCCGCATAATCCGCCTCCTCCAGTTGCACGGCATTGAGCAGGCCATCCGCCAGCTCGTCGCCCAGCTTGCCGCGGAAACGCTGCACCAGCTCGCGGGCATATTCCACCTGCTTGTCCAGGGTCAGCCGGAAACCAAAGCCGAACTCGGCGTTGTCCTCGAAAAGGCTGTTTGACCAGGCCGGGCCGCGTCCGTCACGGTTCTGCGCCCAGGGAGTCGTCGGCATGTTGCCACCGTAGATCGAAGAGCACCCCGTCGCATTGGCGATGACCGCGCGATCGCCGAAGAGCTGGCTCAGCAGGCGGACGTAAGGCGTCTCCCCGCAACCCGCGCACGCGCCGGAGAACTCGAAGAGCGGGCGCAGAAGCTGCGAGCCCTTCACCGTCTTGACGTTGGCCTCGGTGCGGTCGTAGTCGGGCAGCACGTTGAGGAAGAACTCCCAGAAGCGGCCCTCGCGCTCGCGGATGGCCGGCTGAGGCGTCATGTTGATCGCCTTGCGGTTGGGATTCGTCTTGTCCCTGGCGGGGCAGGTCTCCACACACAGGCCACAACCGGTGCAGTCCTCCGGCGAGGCCTGAATCGTGAGGAGCTTGCCGGCGAATTCCTTCCCCTTGGCGACGGTGCTGCGGAAACCTTCGGGCGCGCCCTCCAGGTACTGGGGGTCGTAAATTTTGAAGCGGATGACCGCGTGCGGGCAGGCCATCGCGCACTTGGCGCATTGGATACACACATCCGGCTCCCACACCGGCATCTCCAGCGCGATATTGCGCTTCTCCCATTGCGTCGTCGCCGTCGGATAAGTGCCATCCACGGGCAACTTGGAGACGGGAATCTCGTCGCCCTTGCGAGCAATCATCATCGCGGTGACTTCTTGCACGAAAGCGGGGGCGTTCTCTGGAACGACGGGCTTGAGCGCCGGGCCGTTGATGGGCTTCCCCTCCAGCGGAACGCGATGCAGGTGCGCGAGAGCGTGATCCACGGCCGCGTAGTTCATCTGCACGACCTTCTCGCCCTTGGAGCCATAGCTCTTCTGGATCGCGTGCTTGATCGCCGCAATTGCCTCATCCCGCGGCAGCACGCCGGAGATGGCGAAGAAGCAGGTCTGCATGATCGTGTTGATGCGTCCGCCGAGGCCCGCTTCATCCGCCACTTTGTAAGCGTCAATCACGTAGAGCTGAATCTTCTTGTCGAGCATTTGCTGCTGCACCCTGGCGGGAATCCGCTCCCAGGTTTCTTCCAGGGGGAAGGGACTGTTGAGCAGGAAAACCGCGCCGTCCTCCGCATTCGCCAGCATGTCGAATTGCTCGAGGAACACAAATTGGTGGCAGCCGATGAAATTCGCCTTGCCAATGAGGCAGGTCTGACGAATGGGGCGCGGCCCAAAGCGCAGGTGCGAGACCGTTACCGCGCCGGATTTCTTCGAGTCATACTGGAAATACCCCTGCGCGTAATTGTCTGTCTCCTCGCCGATGATCTTGATGCTGTTCTTGTTCGCGCCGACCGTGCCGTCGGAGCCCAGACCGTAGAACATCGCGCGCACCACGTCCGGCTGCTCGATGTTGAACGACGGATCGTAACTCAGACTGGTGTACATGACGTCGTCGGTGATGCCGATGGTGAAGTGATTCTTGGGGGCGTCCTGCTTGAGCTCGTCGAAAATGCCCTTCACCATGGCCGGAGTGAATTCCTTGCTGGAAAGGCCGTAGCGTCCGCCGACAACCTTGACCGTCCGTCCCTGCTCCGCCAACGCCGTGACCACATCCTCGTACAGCGGCTCGCCCGCTGCGCCGGGTTCCTTGGTGCGATCCAGCACCGCGAGGACCTTCACCGTCGCCGGCAGCGCCGCGACGAAGTCCGCCGCGCTGAAGGGACGGAACAGGTGCACCTTGAGCACGCCGACCTTTTCGCCCTGCGCCAGGAGATATTCGACCGTCTCGTGAGCGACCTCGCAACCGGAGCCCATCATCACGATGACCCGCTCGGCATCGGGCGCGCCGACGTAATCGAACAGATGATACTGCCGTCCCGTCAAGGCCGCGAATTTGTCCATCTGTGCCTGCACGATGCCCGGCGTCTTGAGATAGAAGGGATTGACCGTCTCGCGACCCTGGAAGTAGGTATCGGGGTTCTGCGCGGTGCCGCGGATCACGGGCCGATCGGGATTGAGCGCGCGGGCGCGATGAGCGCGCACCAGCTCGTCGCTGATCATCACGCGGAGATCGTCGTCGGTGAGCTGCTCCATCTTGTTGATCTCATGGCTCGTGCGGAAACCATCGAAGAAATGACAGAAGGGCACGCGCGCTTCCAGCGTCGCCGCCTGCGCGATCAGTGCGAAGTCGTGCGCCTCTTGCACCGAATTGCTGCACAGGAACGCAAAACCGGTGGCGCGAGCCGCCATCACATCGCCATGATCGCCGAAGATGGAGAGCGCCTGCGCGGCCAGGCTGCGGGCGGAGACATGGAAGACGGTTGAGGTGAGTTCGCCCGCAATTTTGTACATATTGGGGATCATCAGGAGCAGGCCCTGCGAAGCGGTGAAGGTAGTCGTGAGCGCGCCGGTCTGCAACGCGCCATGCACGGCGCCCGCTGCCCCACCTTCCGATTGCATCTCTGCCACCAACGGCACCGTCCCCCACAGATTTTTAGAGCCCTCGGCAGAGAGTTCATCCGCCATTTCGCCCATGGGGCTGGAGGGGGTGATGGGGTAGATGGCGATGACTTCGCTGACCTTATGAGCGACCAGAGTTACAGCGCTATTGCCATCAATCGTCACCATTTGACGCTTTGCCATAAGAAAACCTCCTCAACATGGTAAATCAAACATTGAACATGAGTTCAAAGTTTGTGTGACTGCACAGTCTTCATTATAGCACGCCCAGGGAAAGGGGCAAAGGCGCATTTTCAAATTCACGCTTCGAGGTATGATAAAGGGTGATGGCGGAAATGTGAGCCGTGAGGCGTGAGTAGAGGCTGGAACGGCTCACCGGTTCGACACGAGCCACCCGCGCTGAAGCGCGGTGTTTGAGGACGTCGCAGCCCCGGGGGCCAGGAATTTCTCATCTGATTCGTGAAATTCGTGTTCATTCGGGGCCATTTTTGAAGGAGACGCCATGTGCTGGCGCACATCATCCAAGGATGATAATGTGAGGTTCGGCTGGGGATGGAATCCTCAGCCTGACAGGAGCCAGCCGCGCTGAAGCGCACTGTTTGGGGACGTATCAGCCCGGGGGGACCAGGAATTTCAATTTCTGATTCGTGAAATTCGTGTTCATTCGGGGCCCATTTTCGCAGGAGCTCAATGAAAAAATTGCTGACGCTAACCCCTAGAGAAGAAGCGCTGGCGCGGAT
>JAAZNO010000383.1 GCA_012798275.1 Chloroflexota bacterium | reverse complement strand
GCTGGAAGCTGGATGCTTCACCCATTACCCTTTCCCTCATCCAGATTCTCAATCGCCACCGGCTCTAGCGGCTCGGCGAGCTCGAAGCCAAAGATGCGGCTGTAGAAGTACAGTTCGGCGTCCAGGGCGCGTTGGATGTTTTCCGCGCGGCGGAAGCCGTGCTGCTCGCCCTCGAAGGACACATACGCCACGGGAATGCCCTTCTCCTTCAGCGCGGCGACCATGGCCTCGGCCTGATTGGGCGGCACGACGGGATCCTCCGATCCCTGGAAGAAGATGACCGGGCAGGCGAGCCGGTCGGTGAAATGGATCGGGGAACGGGCGCGGTACAGGTCAGCGCGTTCGGGATAGGGGCCGATAAGCCGGTCGAGATACCGCGACTCGAATTTGTGCGTGTCGCGCGCGAGCGCTTCTGCATCGCCAATGCCATAATGGCTCGCGCCTGCCGCGAAGACTTTATGGAAGGTGAGCGCGCACAGCGTGGTGTAGCCGCCCGCGCTCCCGCCGCGAATGGCCAGCCGCGCGCCATCCACTTCGCCGCGTTCCACCAGATAGCGCGCCCCGTTGATGCAATCTTCCACGTCCACCACGCCCCAGTTGCCATTGAGCCGCTGCCGATAGGCGCGCCCGTAGCCCGTGCTCCCGCCGTAATTCACGTCGAGCACGGCGAACCCCCGACTGGTCCAGTACTGGATGCTCAGATTCAGTGCGCTGGAGGCGGCGCCCGTCGGCCCGCCGTGGCTGAGAACCAACAAGGGCGGACGTTCGCCTTCCGGCGCGGCGAAATCGCGGTTCTGCGGCCGGTAGAAAAACGCATGGGCCACAAGGCCGTTGGACGTGGGGAACGTGAGCGCTTCGGGAATCGCCAGATAGCCCGGATCGAGGGTGAGTTCGGTGGAGCGGCGGATGGGCGTGCTGGCGCCGGTGGTTAGATCGAAAAGTTGCAGCGTCGTGACCTCCGTGGGCGAACCGGTGAGCAGTGCTACCCTCCCCGCCGGGCCGCTCGTGAGTTGTCCCAGACTGCTGTAGGGCAGGGGCAGCGTCTCGAAGGCCAGCGTGCGGAGGTCGAGCTTCCCCAGGTGATCGGTCCCTTCCCGTTCGTAGCTGCAGAGCAGCGTGTGGGCGTCGGGGAAAACGAAGGTGCTTTGCCCGAAAACCCATTGTGGCTGACCGAATTCCGCCTCCATCGGCTGCAACGGACGGGCCGTGTTCCCTTCCAGGCGGTAGAGGTTCCACCAACCGGTGCGGTCGGAGACGAAATAGAGCCGTCCATCCGGACCCCAGGTGGGCTGGAAGATGGATTCCTCCTCCCCTCCGGCGACGCAGCGCGCGTTGGTCAGGTCGCCGTCGGGTCGCACATCGGCGAGCCACAGTTCACAGCCATCCCAGGGCATGTTGGGATGATTCCAGCACAGCCAGGCGAGCCGGTCGCCTTCCGGATTGAGGCGCGGCGCGGCGTAGAAATCGTAGCCCTCGGCGATGACGAGGCCCTCGGTGACCTCGCCCGTCAGAGGGAGGCGCACCAGCGTGTTTCGGGCCTCCTGGCCCGCGGCGCGATGATCTTCCCGCACGCAGAACAGCAGTCCACGCGCCGCGTCCACGACGCCGTCGGCGTAGCGCAGGGGCAGCGCCGGTGTGAGGGGCTGCGGCGCGCTGCCCGGCGGGAGCCGGTACAGCCGTTGATCGCTGAAGTTGGAGAAATAGAGCACTCCCTGGTGGACGGTGTACGCGCCGCCGCCGTACTCGTGGACGCGCGTGCGCGCGTTGAAGGGCGCGGGCAGCACGTCGCGGCGGTCGCCGTCGGCGGCGCGGCGGACGATGACGTTACGCCCGCCTTCGCTGGGGCGTCCCTCGATCCAGTACAGGTCGGGGCCGTCGAAGCGGGGCGCTTCCAGCCGTACCGCCCGGGCCGCGATCAGCGCTGAGGTAATGGGCGATTTCCAGGCGCCGTAGGGCGCGATTGT
>JAAZNO010000382.1 GCA_012798275.1 Chloroflexota bacterium | reverse complement strand
TGGAAAACTGCGAGACAAGGATCGCGGAGGTGACCTTCCGGGGCAACGTCGCTACTCCGGAGAACGGCGGCGGCGGCGGGCTGTGGACGCGGAGTGGATCACTGCGCCTGCTGGATTCGACCTTCGAGGGCAATACCAACGGCGGCGCGGCGCTACATACCGCCGGGACGCTCGTCTCTGGGAATACCTTCACCCACAACACCGGCAACGGGTTGTCCATCAACGCCTGGGTCCAGCAGGTCGTCAACATCACCGTGACCCACAACCTGTTGCAGAACAACACCGGGCTGGGCCTGTCCGTCGGCGCGCCGGCCTACAGCATGATCGTGGAGGATAACGATTTCATCGGCAATGGCAAGGGTGGCCTGGCGCTCCGGGCCAAATCCGATACCGGCGCCGCCACGGCGGTGATCGTGCGCGACAATCTGTTCCAGGATAACACTACCAGTGGCAACGGCGGCGGCGCGTCTCTCACCGGCGCGGTGGACGTGCTGTTCAACCGCTTTCTGAACAATCATGCTGACGGCAAAGGCGGCGGCGTCTACCAGGATGAATACTGCTCCGACCCCTACAGCAGTTATACCTGCAAAGATAACGCCAGCGCCGTGTACGACGGCAATCTGTTCCGCGGCAACTCGGCGGCTGAGGGCGGCGGGCTGTACTTCATCCCCAAATACAGCGCCAACTTGCGAATCTCCTGCCGCAACCTGGTCTTCCTGGATAACACCGCCGCCACCAGCGGCAGCGCGATCTATTTCTATCGCTACAACCCTACCGCGGTGCCCTTCGAGCACCTGACGGTGGCGAACAACACCGGCGGCGACGGTGCGATGATCTATCACATGATGGGCAAGGCGTATTACACCAACACGATCCTGTATAGCGGGACTATTGGCATCAAGCGGCGAAACGACATCGTCACGCTGGATCACGTGCTGCGCTATGATGTCCTCACGCCGACTTTGAACGTAACGACCTGGGGCCTCACCGACCTGTCGCCGATCACGGGCACCCCCGCCTTCGCGGCGGATGGGTATCACCTCACGGCAGCCTCGGCGGCGGTGGACGCCGGCATCGCCACGTCAGTCACCCATGACATTGACAACCAACCGCGTCCCCTGGGCAGCGCTCCTGACATCGGCGCCGACGAAAGTCCCTACTCCCTCACCGGCGGCGTGCAGGTCTCCAAACTGGCCAGCGCGCCGGAGTGGAAGGTGTACTACACCGGCTTCAATGTCCCTCCCTCTACCTACCTGCAACAGGAGTACCTGATCCCCTTCGGCTATTACGCCTCCTCCACCGCGCCGCAAGTGACTTCCTACGCCATCGAGGATACCTTCCCGGCCAGCCTGGAACTGGCCGCGGTCGCCAATCCGCCGGGGCTGACCTATGCTCAGGACGGCGCGACGCTCAGGTGGACGTCGCAAGCGCCGCTCCTGCCCGGCGCATGGGGCTGGGTAGGCCTCACCGGGCGTTCCGGCACGATTGCCGGCGGGGACAGCCTCAGCAACAGCGGGCAGATGACCTACACCCTGGCGAACGGCAACTCGGCCACGCTCCCCTTCTCCGCGACCACGCAGGTGCCCGCACGCCCCGTCTTCCCGCCGCTGTTCATCACGCCCGATGACGGCGAGATCTGCCT
Source organism: Chloroflexota bacterium (assembly GCA_012798275.1). Lineage (GTDB taxonomy): Bacteria > Chloroflexota > Anaerolineae > B4-G1 > SLSP01 > JAAZNO01. The sequence continues at coordinate 615 of JAAZNO010000382.1, read as the reverse complement.
CAACGAGGGCAACCGCTTGCGCGCCACCGGCCTTGCCGGCGCGGGGATGCTCGTGCGTCTCTACGAGAATGGCGCCTACAAAGCCTCCGGGACCGCCAACGCCACGGGCATGTTCACCATCACCTGGACCTCGGTCCTGACCGACAGCCACCCGGTGGTCACCCTGTATGCCACGGCCTGCGAGCCGGGTGGGGAGGGAGCGTGCAGCGCGCCCTCGGAGAGCGTCCGTCTGGAATATGCACAGTCGCATTGGTGCCCGCAGCGTTCGTACTGGGAAGGCGACGCTTTCGGCATCCACTATACTTTCTACTTCCGCAACGACCTGGGACGTTACGCTACCGACGACTTCGCGCTCCCCGGCGTCTACGGCTTCTGGAACACGAAAGTCCATCTGTATTCCTGCTGCGCCTACGATGATACCAATCCCTTCAAGGTCAAGGCTGATGGCATCCTTTATGATGATCCGGTGTCACACGTCGGGCGTATGTGGACTTTCAACATCGGCGGGGCGCATGATGTCACCATCGAAACGCAATGCTTTGGTCCGGGCGGCGCGGAGGGCGATCCCAAACTTTCTACTGGCGAGGTGCTGATTGATCCCGACGGCTTTGTCTT
>JAAZNO010000381.1 GCA_012798275.1 Chloroflexota bacterium | reverse complement strand
GTCGCCGATGCCTACCTGCGCCCCCAAAACATGACCGTGGGGCACTACCTCACCCAAGATTGACCGCCGGGGACGCAAAGTAACGCGCAAACGTGCGAACGGGGGAACGTGCGAACGGGGACCCGTAGGCACGGTTTCTATTTTTTGTAACTGTTCAGCCTGGCGCCAGGTAGCCAGACGGCGATGGCTGAACCTTTGTAATCTGTAGCTTTTGCCCCACCTCCTGCCCCCTCCTCGACGGCGCATACGCCGTCGAGGAGGGGGGAAAAAAATTCAAAGGAGATTGTATGCGCCGAAACAAGGTTGCGTTACCCGGCCCCGCCGATGTGCTGCGGCAGACTCTGCCCAACGGCATCACCGTCCTGGCCCGCGAGAACTTTGCCAGCCCGTCCGTGGTCCTTGACGGCTATCTGCTCGCCGGAGCGGAAGACGACCCTCAAGACCAGGAAGGCCTCGCCAGTCTGGCCGTGGACGTCATGGAGCGCGGCACCCATCGCCGCCCCTTCGAGCAGCTGTATGAGGAAGTGGAGTCCGTCGGTGCAACCTTCGGCTTTTCTGCCGGTGTGCACAGCACCGCCTTCGGTGCCAAGGGGCTGGCGGAGCAGCTGCCGCTGCTGCTGGACATCTGTAGCGACGTGATGCGAAATCCCACCTTCGCGCCAGAGCAAGTCGAACGCGCGCGCGCCGAACTGCTCAGCGCCCTGCGCGAGCAAGAATTCGACACCCGCGCCCGCGCCTCCCGCGCCTTTCACGAACTCGCCTATCCCGCTGCGCATCCCTACCACCGCCAGGTCAGCGGCACCCTGGACAGTGTGAGACGCCTGCGCCGCGACGACTTGCGCAGCTTCCACGAACGCTGCATCAAGCCACAGGGGATGGTCATCACCATCGTCGGCGCCGTCAAGGTAGAGGCCGCTCTCACCGCCGTTCAAAATGCCTTTGGGGATTGGGAAGGCGCCCGTCCCCCGCGCCCGCCGCTGCCCGCAGTGCCGCCGCTTACCACGCGCCGCGAGCAATACGTCCCCTTGCCGGAAAAAACGCAGACCGACCTGGTGCTCGGCTGGCCCGGACCGGCGCGACGCTCGCCGGATTTCCTCGCGTGCCAGCTCGCCAACACCGTCCTGGGCGTCTTTGGGATGATGGGACGGCTCGGCGAGCAAGTGCGTTCGCAAAATGGCCTCGCCTACTACGTCTACAGCAGCCTCGAGAGCGCTATCGGCCCGGGGCCCTGGCAGGCCCGCGCCGGCGTGCATCCCGCCCAGGTCGAGAAAGCCATCGCCCTCATCCTGGACGAAGTCCAGCGCCTGCGCGAGGAACCCGTCCCTGCCGCTGAACTCGCGGACAACCAGGCCTACCTCATCGGCAGCCTGCCGCTGCGCCTGGAGACGAACGAGGGCGTCGCCGGCAACCTCACCCACATCGAGCGCTTCGAGTTGGGATTGGATTATCTGCTGCGCTACGAAGAACGCATTTCTGCGATCACCGCAGCGGACATCCAAAGCGTCGCACAGCGCTGGCTCAATCCCGCCGCCTTCGCGCTGGGTGTCTCGGGGCCGCCGCAGGCCTGAAGTCGAGGGGCAAATGTTGGCCAATGGCATTGACGTCGTCGAAATTCGCCGGATGGCGCGCGTCCTCGAACGGCACGGCGAACGGTTTCTGGAGCGCATCTTCACCCCCAGGGAGCTGCTGCACCTCCGGCGGGAACCTGCAGAGGTGGCCGCGCACTTCGCGGCCAAAGAAGCCGTCGCCAAGACCCTGGGAGTAGGCTTGAGATTGTTGTCGCCGGTAGGCATCCGCTGGCATGAAGTCGAAATCCTCAACACCCCCAGCGGACGCCCCATCATCGTCTTGAATGGCTATGCCGAAACGTTGGCCCGCTCACAACAGCTCACCGAATGGGCCGTGAGCCTCACCCACGACGGGGGACAGGCCATCGCCTCAGTCGTCGCCGCCGGGAGATAACGATGCGTGCCGTCATTCAACGGGTCACTCGCGCTTCGGTCACCGTGGAAGGCCACCGCGTCGGCGCCATCGGGCCGGGATTGCTGGTCCTGCTCGGCATCGCCGCAGGGGATACGGAAAAGGAGGCTCGCTGGCTGGCGCACAAGACCGCCAACCTGCGCATTTTTTCCGATGCTGAGGGGAAGATGAATCTGTCGGTACAGGACATCCAGGGCGGCGTGTTGGTGATCTCCCAATTCACCCTGCACGGAGACATTCGTCGCGGCTTTCGTCCTTCCTTCACCCAGGCCGCGCCGCCGGAAATCGCCGAACCTCTGGTCACGCAATACTGCGCGGCCCTGCGGGAGGCGCTGCGCGAGCTGCAATTGCCCGTGGAAACCGGCATCTTCGGCGCTCACATGGAAGTCGAGCTCGTCAACGACGGGCCGGTCACCCTCATCCTCGAAAAAGAGCCGGCGAGCGCACCATGAACGCTGCCAACCGCGAAACCCAGCTCTGGTACTGGCTTCTTTACAAAGAGGGGCTCGCCACCTCGCGCGCCAAAAGCCTGCTGGAGACCTGGCGCACGCAGGGGATCACACTAGAAGCGGCGCTAGCCGCCCTGCCGGAAAGCGCTCTCGCCGCGGGGTTTTCCGACGCGGAGATCGCCGCCCTGCGCCCCCCGGAGAGTCTCGAGTCCGTCGCCGCAATTCGGTGGAATGAGCCGCTCTATCCCTCCAGACTGCTACAACTCGAGGCGAAGTTGCGCCCGGCGCTGTTGTTCTACCGCGGCGACCCCCGCCTCCTGGCCCGCCCGCTCCTGGTCGTGCCCCCCGCCCCCCTCGACGAAGCCGCGGCCGCCCTGTTGCAGGAGGCGTTGAGTCAGCTGCTCGGCGAGGGGATGTTGCCCGCCGCGACGCGGGGCGCCGCACAAGCCACGCTCCTGCTCAGCGAGCTCGCCGATTCCGAAGGGGAGGCGCTCCTTTTTGCGCGGCAGGGGCTCGAAACGCTCGAGCTCAGCCCTCAGGAACAGCACTTTCTGGCAGAGGGACGCCTGTTGTTGGTCAGCCCGCTGACTCCCGGCGCGACCGCCAACGCCAAATGGGACGCCTCCCTGCTGCAAGTAGAGCTCGGCGCGGCAGAGCTGCTTTTGTGGGTCAGTACCGCCCCCCCGATCGCTTCTCTCCCGGCGGCGCGGACGCTATGGCTCACGCCGACGCCCCCTCCCGCGACGCCGCTGCTGGGATTGCACGTCACCGATGAACCGGGCGAGGTGCTGCTCTGGCTGAGTCACAGCGGGGGTGAACCGCCGGCCCCTCCCGCGGAAGCCCCTCTCACAGCGCCGCCTTTGCCTCCCCTGCCCCCGGCGGAAGCGCTGCGCATTCTGGAACGCGGCGGCGCCATCCCCGAAGTGCTGCGGCGTCGGCTGCTGGGGAAATAACTCCCTTACGGCAGAATGCCGACCAGCTCGACTGCGTCAATCTGATTCCAAAAGCCAGTGCGCGATTCATCCAGTTCGAGGCGCACCCCCACGACGAGGTAGTCGGTGCGCGGGAATGAGGCCGTGAACACCCCCGGACAGATCAGAGAGGTATCCGTCCCTTCCCACACCAGATTTTGCCCGCCGGCCACATCCAACAAATGCACGCGCGCGATAGCGCCCGGCCCCAGGGTCTGAAAGGCGCGGACTTCCGTGGCGTAGACCGGCTTCTCGAAACGCAGCTGCAACCACTCCAGACCATTGCCCCGCGCCGAGGCCCAGGCGCGGGGGTCGTCGGCGCACATCTGCACGTCCGGCGCTCCCGTCGCCCGCGCGGGGCTCCAATCCGGGGAAGCGTAGCGCGAGCTCGCCTCAGC
>JAAZNO010000380.1 GCA_012798275.1 Chloroflexota bacterium | reverse complement strand
GAACCCCAACAGGGCGCCGGGGAGGGTCGCCAGCACGAGGAGCCAGGCCAGGCGCGCCTCGGGCGTCTCGATTTTGCGGCGGCGCAGGCTCTCCCACGCGGCCACAATCAACTGCCACAGATCGTGGCGGAAGTAAAACACCACCGCCACCAGCGTCCCCAAATGCAGCAGCATGTCGAAAGCCAGACCGGGGTCGGGCCAGCCGAGGAGATGGGGGAAGATCACCAGGTGCGCGGAGCTGCTCACGGGCAGAAATTCCGTGGCGCCTTGCAGAATGCCTAGCAGTAAGGCCTGGATGAGGGTCATGTTTTGGCTCCTTCGAAAATGGCCCCGAATGAACACGAATTTCACGAATAAGATTAGAAATTCCTTGCCCCCGGGGCTGCTACGTCCTCAAACAACACGCTTCAGCGCGGTTGGCTCGTGTCGAATCAGTGAGCCGCCGCAGCCTCTGCTCACGGGCTATGGTTCACATGGCGACTGTTCAGCCACTGACTAAGAAACGCAATATTTCCTGGCGACCCTTGAAGATTGAGTATCAACTTTTGCCCCTATCCCCTGGCCCCTTCCCCCCGCGCAGCGCGGGGGGAAGGGGAACTTTTTTTTGTGGGGTTTTGCAGGCGGGCTACGCCCGCCTGCAAAACCCCCTTATTTCTTCTCCCCCTCCCCAACGGCGCAGGCGCCGTTGGGGAGGGGGCCGGGGGAGGGGCAAAAGCTGCAGCTTGCAAAGGTTCAGCCATCGCCGTCGAGCTACCTGACGCCAGGCTGAACAATGACCGCACATTTTCATGCTTGAATAATGTGCGCCAGCACATGGCGTCTCCTCTAAAAATACGTAATGCGTGATGCGTAAGTGATCCCAGAAAATAGAGAGCAGTGAGAAGAAAACCGTCGCAGCCTCTGCTCGCTGCTCACGCCTCACGATTACCTCCACAGCGCTCCCTCACACAAAAAGCGGAAACATTGTAACATAAACTAAGCATTCGGCAAGAATTGGACAGATGCTCTCAACTGGGGTTATAATACACCCCTATGAGAGTCACGCTACACAATCTCAGCAAAACCTTCAACGGCCGTCGGGCGCCGGTGAAAGCGCTGGCGCCGATCTCACTCGAAATTGCCTCCGGGGAGTTCGTCAGCTTCATCGGGCCGAGTGGCTGCGGCAAATCCACCCTGCTGCGCCTCATCGCCGATCAGCTGCTCCCCACGACGGGCGCAATATGGCTGGACGGGCAATCGCCTACCGTCCGCCGCGCCGAAAAAGCCATCGGTTGGATGGCGCAGAATCCGGCGCTGCTCCCCTGGGCCACAGTACGCGATAACATCCGTCTGCCTCTGCAGGTCAATCGCCGTCATAACCGCCCCGCCCCCCTACCCGACACCCTGCTCACGCTGACAGGCCTGGCCGAGTTCGCCGACGCCTATCCCGGGACGCTTTCCGGGGGGATGCAGCAACGGGTGGCGCTCGCGCGCACGCTGGCGACCGGCGCGCGCCTCTGGCTGATGGACGAGCCCTTCGCCGCGCTGGATGAACTCACCCGTGAGACGTTGACCGACGAAGTGCTGCGGCTCTGGAAGGAGGTCGGCGCCACCGTGCTATGGGTCACTCACAACATCACCGAAGCGGTACGCCTGTCCAGGCGCCTGGTGGTG
>JAAZNO010000379.1 GCA_012798275.1 Chloroflexota bacterium | reverse complement strand
TTTTGCAGGCGGGCGTAGCCCGCCTGCAAAACCCCCTTATTTTTTCCCCCCTCCCCGACGGCGTATGCGCCGTCGGGGAGGGGGCAGGGGGAGGGGCAAAAGCTGCAGCTCACAAAGGTTTATCCATCGCCGTCGAGCTACCTGACGCCAGGCTGAACAATAACCGCACATTACATTTTCATCCGCGGTGATGTGCCGCAGGAACATATCAACTCCTCAGAAAATAGAACCTGTGCCCAGGTGCCCACCTTCACACCTGCGCACGTTCGCCAGGGTAAGTATAGGCAAAGGGGGAAAATGAGCAAGGGCTTGTCTTGCGCCATGCCAGATCCAAGCGCGGCAGGATCCAGTACAGAGAACTTGGGGGATAAAAGCCTCACCGCAGCGATGTGAATGCCGCTGCGGTGAGGCTTCCAGAGACGCGATGGGCTGCCGGGACAGCCCTGAGCCGAATCAGGCGTTGTCTTCCGTGACGGGCTTCTTGAGCAGGGAGAGCATCCCTACCGTAACCGCCGTGCCAATCAAGATGGAGAGGAGGTAGGGGCCCAGGTTGGTGACGGCGTTGGGAATGGGCAGCACAAAGATACCGCCATGCGGGACCCGCAGCTCCGCCTTGAAGAGCATCGAGAGCGCGCCGGTGACCCCTGAACCAACCATGATCGAGGGAATCACGCGGAAGGGGTCCTTTGCCGCAAAGGGAATTGCACCTTCGGTGATGAAGGAAATTCCCAACACTACCGCCGCCTTGCCGGCCTCCTTTTCCGCCGCAGTGAAGCGATTCTTGAAGAGCATGGTCGCCAGGGCAAGCCCGAGGGGCGGCGTCATCCCTGCCGCCATGACGGCGGCCATCGGCATGTAGATCTGGCTATCGAGCAGGCCCACCGCAAAAGTGTAGGCCGCCTTGTTGATCGGGCCGCCCATGTCGAAGGCCATCATCGCGCCCAGGAGCAGGCCCAGGATGGCAGCGCTGCTTTCTTGCATGCCGCTCAGCCACGTGGTGAGCGCATCGAGCAGGGCCTTCACCGGCGCGCCGATGACGAAAAGCATCAGCAGGCCCACGATGGTGGAGCTCAGCAAGGGCAGGATCAGGATGGGTTTGAGGCCCGCCAGGTTCTTGGACAGCTTGATGTGCTTGTTGAGCCAGTCGGTGAGGTAACCGGCGATGAAGCCGGCGGCGATGCCGCCCAGGAAGCCGGAGCCCGTGAAGCCCGCCAGCATACCGCCGATCATACCGGGCACCAGGCCGGGGCGGTCAGCGATGGAGTAGGCGATGTAACCGGCGAGGATCGGCACCATCAGCGCAAAGCCGCCCTGCGCGCCGGTCTGGAACAAGGCCCATCCCAGGGTGTTTTCCTTGTCGCCGACGTAGATGCCGCCAAAGGCAAACCCCAGGGCGATGAGCAGGCCGCCCGCGACCACGAAGGGCAACATGTACGAGACACCCGTCATCAAATGCTTGTAGGGACCGGTGCGCGAGGCGCTGCGTTCCTCTTTGATCTTGGCCACGGAATCCGCGAGCTCCTCTTTAGGGGCAGCCGCCCCGAAGACTTTGGCCTGCTCCAGGGCTGTGGAGACGACGGCCTGGCCGTTGTTAATGGCGGCATTGGTGCTGGTCTGATAGACCCGCTTGCCGGCGAAGCGCGTCATGTCCACTTTGGTGTCCGCCGCGATGATCACCAGGTCGGCGGCGGCAATTTCCTCGGCGGTCAGGGCGTTCTGTGAACCAACGGACCCCTGGGTCTCAACCTTGATGGTGTGGCCCAGCGCTTTGCTACCCTGTTCCAACCCTTCCGCCGCCATGAAGGTGTGGGCGATGCCCGTCGGGCACGATGTGACAGCGACAATCTTAGCCATCTCTAACCTCCTCAATTATATCGGCTGGATTATATGATGATCAGACAATCGGTGTGAGCTGCCCTTGTTGTGATTTCGATAAGCACCTCCTTGAGCGCGTTATGCCTGACGCACTTGTTGAATGACTACCTGCTGTGGGTAGCGCGCCAGCTCTTCGGGCGGCGGCAGATGGGGGCCGATGCGGGTGATCTTCCCCACCGAGAAAGCCGTGGCCTGCCGTGCGCACGCTTCCAGGTCCAACCCCGCGATGTGACCGGCGACGATGCCGGCGACCATGGCATCCCCCGCGCCGACAGTGCTCTTGACCACCACTTGAGGGGGCGTCGCCAGCAGCGAACGCTCGCGATTCACGAACAAGGCCCCCTCGGCTCCCATGGAGATCACCACCAGCTGCGTGCCCGTTTCCAGGAGCTGCCGCGCCGCCGCATCAATGGCTGGCAGTCCCACCATTTCGAGGCCCAGCAATTGTTGCAGTTCCAGGCGGTTGGGTTTAATCACGGTCGGACCGGCGGGAGCGGCAGCGCGCAGCGCGGCCTCGCTGGTATCGAGCACGACGTGTTTCCCCCGCGCTTGCACCCGCTGGATGATCGTCGCATAGATGTCGGTCGGCACGCCGGGGGGCAGGCTGCCGGTGAGCACGAACCATTCGTGGGAAGCCGCCAGGTCTTCCAGTTGCGCCAGCAGGACGTCCACCGCCTCGGGGGGAGGCGCCTGTCCCAGCATGTTGATGTCCGTCGTTTGCTGCTGGACCTCATCCACAATCTTCACGCCGGTGCGCGTGTGACCGGGGATGCGGATGAAGGCGTCCGTGATGCCCTTGCGGGCAAAGAGCCGTTCGAAAAGCGTCGGATTCTCCTCGCCCAGGAAGCCGGTGGCAGTGACCGCGTAGCCCGCGTCTGCCAGGAACGAGGCGACGTTGACCCCCTTCCCGCCGGGGTCGAATTGCATCGCCTGGCCCCGATTCACCGCGTCGAGGCGGAAGTTGTTGACGCTGACGGTCTGGTCAATGGCCGGGTTCAGGGTGAGGGTGACGATTTTCATAGCAGCGCCCTCACTTCCGCAGCGTTGCGGCACTGCAATGCCCGCTGCGCGAGCGCTTGCATCTCCGCGTGCGAGAAGCGCCGCACTTGCGCCTTCACGGCGGGAATATCCGGCACGCTCACGCTGAGCTCTTTGACGCCTAACCCCACCAGGAGCACCGAGCCTTTCGGTTCGCTCGCGAGTCCGCCGCACACGCCGACCCATTTCCCCGCCTTATCGGCGGCCCTGACGGTCATGTCAATCAGCCGCAGCACTGCCGGATGTAGCGCGTCGGCCTGCCTGGCGAGCAGCGGATGCCCGCGATCCATTGCCAGCGTGTATTGGGTGAGATCGTTGGTGCCGATAGAGAAGAAATCCACCTCCGCGGCGAATTGATCGGCCATCGCAGCCGCCGAAGGCACCTCCACCATGATGCCGATCTCAACGTGCGGCGCGTTGAGTTCCTGGCGGACTTCCTCCGCTATGGCGCGCCCGCGTTGCAGGTCTTCGAGGGTGGCGATCATCGGGAACATGATTTTGATGTTGCCATGCGCGGCGGCGCGGTAGATGGCGCGCAGCTGCGGGCGAAAGAGCTCCGGATGGACCAGGCACAGGCGAATGCCGCGCACGCCGAGAAAGGGATTCTCCTCCCTGGGCAGGTCGAGGTAGGGAATGGCCTTGTCGCCGCCGATGTCGAGCGTGCGGATGATGAGGGGACGTCCGCCCAGGGCTTCGGCCATCGCGCGATAGGTCTCGTATTGTTCATCCTCGGTCGGCGCGGTGTCGCGCTCCAGGAAGAGGAATTCGGTGCGCATCAGGCCGACCCCTTCGGCGCCGGCTTCGATGGCCTGGGGGACGGCGTTGCTGCGGTTGATATTGGCCGCGATCTCCACCCGGTAGCCGTCCGTGGTGAGGGCGGGTTCAAAGCGGGCGGCGTTGGCGGCCTCTTCCTGCATACGCTGAGCCTGCTGCGCTTCCCGCGCCGATTGCATGTCGCGGGCACTGGGATTGAGATAGAGCTTGCCACTGTAGCCGTCAATGATCGCCGCCGTGTCGTTGGGGAGCGTCAGCAGCTGACTTCCCATCCCCACGATTGCCGGAATGCCCATCGAGCGGGCCATGATCGCCGAGTGGGAGGTGGGACCGCCGCCGGCGGTGCAGAAGCCCAACGCCAGGTCGGGATCGAGGGAGGCGGTGTCGGAGGGCGCCAGGTCATCGGCGATGAGGATGAACGGGCTGGTGGGCATGAGATTGTCGGCGGTGTTCACGCCCAGAAGGTGATAGAGCACCCGTTGGCCCACGTCGCTGAGATCCACGGCCCGTCCGGCGAGCACGGGATCGTCGAGCTTCTTCATCCGGTCCACGCGCTCGTCAATCACCTTCTTCCACGACCAGGCGGCGCTGTGTCCCTGGAAGATGAGGCCCACCACTTGCTGCAACATGTCGGCGTCTTCCAGAAATTCGGCGTGCGCGCGGAAAATCGAGGCTTTGCTGGAACCGAGGCGCACTTTCACCTCTTCGTAGACCTTTTCCAGCTCGGCCTTGGAAGCATCGAGCGCGGCCTGGAAGGCCTCGGCTTCCGTCATGCGCTCACGTGGCCGGTCCTCCACGGTGATCTCGCGCCGTGAATACTTCCAGAGGGGCCCGACGCCCAGGCCGGGCGAGGCGGGGACCCCCTCCAGCGTGGCGCTGACGGCAGTGGGGGTCCAACTTAGCATGGCGGCTTTAGCGGGGGGTGGCGCTGCCGGTTCCTCTTCATCGCCAAGTCCGGCTTCGATGGCGGTCTTCAACGCGGCCAACGCTGCCTGGGCCTGCGGTCCCTGCGCCGAGACGCGGATTTGTGCGCCGCGCTCGATGCCGAGCTGCAGGAGCGAGATGAGGCTCTTGCCGTTCGCGACTTCGGAATCATGCCGCACGCGGATCTCGGCGTCGAAATCCTTGGCGAGCGCGACGAGATGGGTGGCGGGGCGGGCGTGCAGGCCCGTCTTGTTGGTCACCACAATGTCGAAATAGTGCTCATAGTCGGTGAGCGCTTCCGCCGGGGCCGGAGTGGGGGGCCGCTCGCCAGTCAGCGCCTCGATAATGTCCGCTGGATCGTGGGTGCGGATCAGCCGCTGCACTTGCGCCTCGTTGCCCAGAACGCGGGTGAGCCGGCGCAGCACGTCAATGTGCTCGTCGGATTTGGCGGCGATGCCCACCGCGAGATAGACGGTCTCGCCGGCATTCCAGGTGACGCCCTCTGGGATTTGCAACACGGCGATGCCAGTCTCGTGGATGAAGTCCCGGTGCTGGGGCAGCCCGTGAGGGATGGCGATCCCGTTGCCGAGGTAGGTGTTGGCCACTGTCTCGCGTTCCAACATGCTTTCGATGTAGGGGGGGGCGATATGACCACTGGCGACGAGGAGTTGGCCTACGGAACGAATGGCTTCCTCTTTGCTTCGGGGAGCCGCCTGAAGCTGTACCTGTTCCAACCGCAGCTCTATCATGATGACCTCCTGGGGTACTGTTCGGCCTGTGAGTGATCACAACTAGTTGCTATTGTAAACGATTACAGTGAACTTGTCAAGAGGGTCATGGCCTGTGGGACGAATGTCAGGGCAAAACAGGGACATTCCTCCCTGTTTTGCCCTTCGGAGGGGGATATTCGGCGCTTTGATCGGGCAACCTATTGACATATCTCCTGAAATCGTTTACTATAAAGCCAGCCGTCGAAGGGAGTGTTGAGCCTCGCATGGCACGATGCGGCTCAGATGAGGAAAATTCGTGAGAATTTGTGGCTAAGGCGGGTTGAGGGGCGGGTTGGACGTTCTGCCGAAGCGAGAGGTGGGTTTATGGTGAGCATCAAAGACGTGGCCGAACTTGCGGGCGTATCCACCGCGACCGTCTCACGGGTGCTATCCGGGAAAGCGGGCGTCAGCGCGGCGCTGCGGGCGCAGGTCGAGGAGGCCATCAAGGCGCTGGACTACCGTCCCAACCTGGTCGCGCGCACGCTGCGCGCACAGCAATCGGTGACTGTAGGCCTCATCGTTTCCGACATCTGCAATCCCTTTTTCACCGATGTGAGCCGGGCGGTTGAGGACACCCTGTATGCCGCCGGCTACACGGTCTTTTTCTGCAATGCCGACGAAAATCCTGAGAAGGAGCGCCTGTATCTGGAGGCCATGCACGCTCAAAAGGTGGCCGGGCTGATTTACTCTCCCACCCGTCAGCAGACGGAAAACTTCGAGGCGTTGGAGATCCTCATCCCCACGGTGATCCTGGATCGGGCGGTGCCGAGCGCTGCCGTGGACATGGTGCTGATTGATAATGAAGACGCCGCTTATCGGCTGACGCGCCATCTCATCGAAAATGGGTACCGGCGGATTGGGGTGCTCCTCGGCGCGGCGAGCACGACGGGCCGGGAGCGGTACAAGGGGTACGAGCGCGCTTTGCAGGAATACGGACTATCGCCCGCTCAGCAGCTGGTGTTTTACCAACCGCCGCGAGTCGAGGACGGGCGCAGCGCCACCATGCAGCTGTTGGAATCGCCGGTGCGCCCCGAGGCGATTGTGACCACGAACAGCCTGTTGGGGGCGGGGGCGCTCCTTGCCATCCGCGAACGGGGGCTGCGCGTTCCCGAAGACATCGCGCTGGCGAGCTTCGATGAGACCTTGTGGGCGCGTCTGGTAGAGCCCGGTGTGACCATTATTGCGCAGCCCACTTACGAGATTGGGAAGACGGCGGCGGAATTGCTGTTGCAGCGCATCCAGGATCCGGAACGTCCCGCCCGGAAGGTGATCTTGCAAGGCCAGCTGGTGATTCGCGGTTCCAGCGCGCCGCGCGCTGCAGGGCCTCCAGGTAAGGGGTAAGCACATCTTCGACGCCGCAGGCGCGCGCGTCGTGCAGCTGCACCAGGCCGCCGGCGTCACGCAGCGTGTAGAGCGTGCGGGGAGGAGCGCCCAGCGCCAGCCACGTTACCCAGGCGTCAAAATGCGGCTGGCATCTCAGATACCCAAAAGCGGCTCCTTGAATAAGGAGCCGCTTTTGGGTGTATCTCACGCCAACTGCGTGGTCAAATGCCTCAGAGAGGACTCGAACCTCCACGCCCGTTAGGGCACAGGCCCTCAACCTGCTGCGTATGCCAGTTCCGCCACTGAGGCTTTGCACCCTGCATTATACGCCAGGCGGGAGAGTTGTCAACTGCCATTCGGCCCGAGCGTCGCCTGGACCTGGCGGATCGCCTTTTCGGTCTCTTTGTCGAAGAGGTGCATACGGCTCATGTCAAAGACGCAGCCCTTGGTGAGGCCCACGCGAGTCTTCGTGCGCGGATCCAGACGGCCCAGGAATTGCGTGTTGCGAGTGGCAAAGTAGGCGACGACCTCATTGCCCATGAGCTCGGTCACTTCGACCATGGCTTCGACGGGCGCGGGCTTGATGCCCGGCGGCGCATACTCGGGATCGTGGATGTGTTCCGGCCGCATGCCGAGCAGCAGGTCTTTCCCCAGGTAAGGCTTGTAGATTGGCACGCGATCTTCCGGCACCTGCACGCGGAAGTCCTTGCAGTCGGCGTACATCTTGCCGTCTTCCATGATCAGCGTGGTGTTGAAGAAGTTCATGGCGGGACTGCCGATGAACCCCGCGACGAAGACGTTGTCGGGGTAGTCGTAGAGCTTTTGCGGCGAGGCAATTTGCTGGAGAAGGCCATCTTTCATCACGGCGATGCGCGTCCCCATGGTCATGGCCTCGACCTGATCGTGCGTCACGTAGATGAAGGTGGTCCCCAACCGCTGATGGAGCTTGGAGATCTCCGCACGGGCCTGCACGCGCAGTTTGGCATCCAGGTTGGAGAGCGGCTCGTCCATGAGGAAGACATTCGGCTCGCGGACGATGGCGCGCCCGACGGCGACACGCTGGCGTTGACCGCCGGAGAGCTGCTTGGGCTTGCGGTCCAGCAGTCCTTCGATCCCCAAAATCTGCGCGGCCTCCTTCACGCGGCGTTCAATGTCTGCCTTGGGGGTCTTGCGCAGCTTGAGGCCAAAGGCCATGTTTTCGTACACCGTCATGTGGGGGTAGAGCGCGTAGGATTGGAAGACCATGGCGATGTCGCGGTCCTTGGGGGGCACGTCGTTGATGACGCGGTCGCCGATGAGGATGCGCCCGGTGGTGATCTCCTCCAGGCCCGCCAACATGCGCAGACTGGTGCTCTTGCCACAGCCCGACGGCCCGACGAAGACGAGGAATTCCTTGTCCTCAATGTAGATGTTGAGATCGTTGACGGCAATGACGTCGCCGAAATGCTTCGAAACGTGATCGTAGGTAACGCTGGCCATGAAATGCTCCTTTCCTTTGAAAATGGCCCCGAATGTGAAAATGGCCCCGAACGAACACGAATTTCACGGATCAGAAAAGGTAGCACGAACTTCAGTTCGCTCTCAGGCTGCCCCGGAATGAATTCCTGGGCTGATACGTCAAGTTCGCTGAAGTGAACTCCCCCAACAACGCGTCTCAGCGCGGTTGGCTCGTGTCAGGCTGGGAATTCCATCCCCAGCTAAACCGGCGATCCGTTGCAGCCTCTGCTCACAAGTGACGTGCGCCAGCGCCTGGCGTCTCATAGGGTTATTGTAGTGCAGATTCAGAATCCTCAC
>JAAZNO010000378.1 GCA_012798275.1 Chloroflexota bacterium | reverse complement strand
CAGCTATGGATCGGCACCGCCTACCACGCGGAGCGCGATCAGGTGGTCGCGGCCTTCCGTGACAACGGGCCGGGCCTGCTCCCCACGGCTTACGAGCACCTGTTCGAGCCGTTTTTCACCACCAAAACCACCGGCACCGGCCTGGGCCTGGCAATCAGTTATGGGATTGTCGAACGTCATGGCGGCACCATCGAAGTTGAAAGCACACCCGGCGCGGGCGCCACCTTCATCGTGCGCCTGCCCCGACACCGGGAGGAAGAGGAAGACTGATGGCCGACGCGCACATTCTGATCGTGGACGATGAAACTGCCGAACGGGTCACCCTCGGGGAAGTGTTGCGGCTGGAAAGTTTTCACGTGTCCCTCGCCGGGTCAGGGGAAGAGGCGCTGAATCTCCTGGCGCAGGGAGAGACTTTCGATCTCGTGATCCTGGATCTGCGGCTGCCGGGCCTCAACGGCCTGCAGGTGTTGGAAAGGCTGCACAAGATCAACCCGGAGACCCTCGTGATTCTGATCACCGGCTACGGCACGCTGGAAACCGCCATTCAGGCCATGCGCAATGGCGCCTACGATTATCTGCTCAAGCCCTGTCCCGTCGAGGACATTCTGGCGACGGTGCGGCGAGGGCTTTCGGAGCTGGCCCAGGAACGGCATCGGCGGCTGTTGCTGGAACGCCTGCAGCGCACGGTCCAGGAACTGGCCAGCGTCGAGACGCCCATTCCACAGCCCGAGGCGCCCGAGGAAGAACGTTTCCTGCAGATTAGCGGCGTCCTCATAGATCGCGCCAAGCACCTCGTGACGCTCAAGAATCAGCGGATTGACCTGACGCCTACGGAATTCCGACTGCTCGAATGCCTGATGCAGCGCGCCGATCAGGTCTGTACGCCGCAGGATCTGGTACGCTGCGCTCAGGGCTATGAGGCCGATCCCTGGGGCGCGCGCTCGATCATCCGCGTCCACATTCGCCGGCTGCGCAGCAAGCTCGAGCCGGACCCCGAACATCCGCTCTACATCCAAAATGTGCGCGGGGTAGGCTACACGTTCGTCACATTGAGCGATGTTTCCTCCACCTCAACCGGGCCGGCAAAGTCCGGCAAATAGAGAGGCCCCATGGCCACGAAACCAGAGACCGAAGAACAAGTCGTCAAAATGCAGAAGCTGCGCCACGCTGTCGCGCGCCTTCGCCGCGTCCAGAAGCCGGCACAACATTCTCCCGAGCGTCGCTCCTGGCTGCAACACCTGTTGGAGCGCCTGAAGCTGTCGGGCGATGCAGAAGAAGGCCAGGAATAGTCGCCTGCCCCCCTTGCGACTCACCTCCGCCCGGCAGACAGGCAAACAAAACCGCGTGAGGAATTCCCCACGCGGTCGCAAAGCCGATGCTCCGTAGCGCCAGGGGTCGGCGCTCACCACCACAACAAGAACACGTCCTCGGCCCCCGCCTGCACCCCGCCAAAGGTCACCGTTGCCCGAACGAAGAGCCGTTCGCCATTCTGCCCGCCGGTCACCGTCAGCGGCACTTTGACGAAACCACGCGCGTCGGTGAGCACCACTGGACTGGAGCCCAGCACCTTCCCCGCCGCATTGGTCACCTCGACGCGGACCTGCGCATTGGGGAGCGGCTGCCCGTCCTCCGTCTTGACATGCACCGACACGGTCTGATCGGTGTCCTTGCCCAGCACCGAATACCGCAACGACAGGGAGACCTGCAGACCGCCGATGGGCGTCGCTGCCGGCGTGACATTGCCCAGCGTCGGGTTGGCCACTGCCCGCAGCGCTTCGGGCGGAATGCGGTCGCGATAGGCGTTCAAGTACAGCTGCCCCAGATTCCCGATCTGCACCGGCGTGACCCGGTCCTCCGGATGCCATTCCATCTTCAGCCGCTGGAAGTATTGCACGATA
This sequence comes from Chloroflexota bacterium, assembly GCA_012798275.1. Classification (GTDB taxonomy): domain Bacteria; phylum Chloroflexota; class Anaerolineae; order B4-G1; family SLSP01; genus JAAZNO01. The sequence goes on along the minus strand of JAAZNO010000378.1, from coordinate 915 downwards.
CGGCCCCGCTCATAGTGCATCTCGGTGATGGGATAGCCGAAGACGTCAATGCCGCCGTTGGCCTTGAAGAAATCCAGGAAGGCATAGGAGACGGTGTGCCCGGTTTCAGGGAAATAGTGCCGTGACCGCGAATTGGAGGAGGGCGGCGCGACACTCGCGCTCCCGTACTTCAATTCCACCCCCAGCAGCCCCAATTGCACCTGATAGGGCGCCGGATTGGTGGGATGCGCCTCAAAACGGGCGTTCTGGAAATACTGCACGGTAAGGCCATTCTCGACAAAAGGCTCGGTGAGGGGATAGCCAAAGATCCGCGCCCCGCCGTACTTGTCGAAGAACTCCAGGAACTGGCCGCGGACGATGTGCCCGGTCTCGGCAAAATAGCGATATGGCTCCTCCGCCTGAGCCGCACCGCCCGCAGGGCAGGCCAGGCCCACACTGAGCATCAAAATCAGCCCTAAGCCGAGTTTTTTCATCCACGTAGTTGACATAGCCTCACCTGTTGGCCGTAGTTACCGCAGGAACACTTCCCGATAGAGCAGCATGTCTCACTTCCCCGCTGAAAACGATCCTCGTGGGCCTACGGACACCATTATTGTACATCAAAATCACGCCCTGCGCAATCACCTCCGGCGACCGGCGACCAGCTGCATTCTCATGCGCCCGCGCGTTGCGTTTCCCGGCCTTGGTGGTAGATTAACACTGAAGGCAACCTTTGCCCGCTGGAAACGCTGAAAGCATTGGGAGCACCATGAAGAAAAAAGCCGATCGGAATGTGCAGAACGAGCCCGCCTACCGGCTCTCCCACTTGAGCTGGGTGGGGCAGATGCTCTTGATCCTGCGCTGGCTGGCACTGCTGCTGGTCACGGTGCTGTCGCTCTTCGACTATCTGGATGAGGGAGTGCTGGTATCGCCTTT
>JAAZNO010000377.1 GCA_012798275.1 Chloroflexota bacterium | reverse complement strand
GGAACCTGAATAGTTCCTGCTACGAATCTGACGCTACTCCCTCCGCACCCGGCATTGTCGCTGTAGAGGGAGCAGCCTTTCTCGCTCAGCTCACGGGATCCTCAGGATGCTCCGCATTCCACAATGCGACGAGCTCGTCACTGGTCTTGCCGAGGTTCTCGTGATGGATGATCTCACCCCGAAACTTGCCGGGGACATTGAGGCCATTCTTGAGGGCTATATCGGCCCGATGGCCTATTCCCAGCTCGCCGGCGAGATCAATGGTGGGCGTGTAGGTGCCCAATCCTTCCAGTTTCACCGGCTGCCCTTGCAGCGTGAAGAACAGCACGGCATCGCGCAGTTCCAACAGGACCTGGCGCACGCCGCTCTCGTTAAGCCCCGTGCCCCGCGCAATGAAGGCCACGAGGTCTCCCATCTCGACCCGTTTGCCCAGTTTGATTTTGGGTGCGTAGGCGTTGACCGCCTTGATGCGACTTGCCATGGAATGCCTCCTCGGAAAATGGCCCCGAATGGGCACGAATTTCACGAATCAGAAAAGTAATGCAGACTTCAGGCCGCTCTCAAGCCGCCCCGGAATTCATTCCGGGGCTGACAGGTCAAGTTCGCTGAAGCGAGCTCCCCGAACAACGCGCTTCAGCGCAGTTGGCTCGTGTCAGGCTGGGGATGGAATCCCCTGCCAAACTGGCGAGCCGTCGCAGCCTCTCCTCACCCTCACCCTTCACAACTCACGAATTCTCTGCGCCATCATACCGCTATCCTGGGGCAGCACAAGGAAATCTGTCTCGCCTGCTGCGATCGGTTCAGGCATCCTCACTGCTGCAGCAGGGCAGATCGTCGGATCAGGATAGAATTCACTCCGGCGGGGGCTGAGAGCAAACTGAAGTTTGCGTTACATTTGCGAGTGATTTTGAGATTCGCCGATTCGCTGACTCGCCGATTTTCTGAGGCGAACGGAAGGTTTGACAGGCCCATGCCTGGTTATATAATGGTTTCTGTCATGAGCCTATCGGTGTGGAGTATTACCAGGGCTGATTGAGAGCGAGCTGGTTGAGATGTTTGAAAACGAAATCCAAAATACGGCAGAGGAACCAGCAGAGCCGCCAAGTAAGAGGCGGCCTCCACGGTTTTTCAGCAGGACAGACTGACCTTTCCTCTCATCCTCCCCAGGGATGAATAAAGGCCGCAGTCTGTTCTGCGGCCTTTATTGTTAGACCAGGCAGGCCGGCGCCGCGACTCCTATCCGGCCTGCGTCAATGACGGCCTTAACGCGAGGGCGTGCCTGCCAGAGCGCCTCGCGCGTTGACGGTTTTATGCCACATCAAGGGGAGGTATCCTATGTTGTATCTCAGCCAATTGCAGGGAAAGCAGGTCTGGGACGCCTGGAGCGAGCCGCTAGGCAAGTTCCAGGACGTGCTGGTCGGCAATGTGGACCAACCATTTCCGCCGGTGCGCGCCATCGCGATGGAAACGCCTGACGGCGCCGAGCGCTTGATCCCCGCTTCACAGCTCAGCGGGCTATTCCCCAGTATTCTCCTCAAAGTGCCGGGCGAGGAAGTGCGGCCCTACACCCCCAAAGGCGACGAGCTGCGGCTTGTGGATCGGGTGTTGGATCGGCAAATCGTGGACATTGACGGGCGACGGGTGGTGCGCGTCAACGACGTGCAGCTGGCCCGCCTGCGGGACCAGTTCTGCATCACCGGCGTGGATGTGGGAGGGCAGGGCCTGTTGCGCCGTCTGGGATTGGAGCCCGTGGCGCAGGCCGTGGCTACGCGGCTCAAGCGTCGTCTGCCGGCCCAGGTGATTCCCTGGGAAGATGTGGCGCCGGTGCAGGACACCGATCCGCTGCGCCTGCGGATTTCCCGCGACAAGATCAGCCAGCTGCCCCCGGCCGACATCGCCGCCATCCTCAATGACCTTGATCGGCGCACGGGCGAGGCTTTGGCGCGAGGCCTGGATAATGAGACGCTGGCCGACATGCTGGAGGAAAGCCCTGCCGACGTGCAGGTGAACATCCTCTCGCAACTGCCGCCGGAGCGCGCCGCCGATGTGTTGGAAGAAATGGAGCCGGATGAGGCAGCAGACCTGTTGGCGGACCTCCCGACGCAGACGACCGAGCACTTGCTGGATTTGATGGAAGATGAGGACGCCGAGGACGTGCGCGCGTTGCTCGCGTATCCAGAGGACACTGCCGGCGGCATCATGACCACAGAATTCGCGTATGTGCCGTCTGGTCTGACCGTCCGCGAGGC
>JAAZNO010000376.1 GCA_012798275.1 Chloroflexota bacterium | reverse complement strand
GGCTTGTCTTTCCCCTTCTTCGCATTACAATCGCTCCCATGCAATCAGAACGGCAACCTAAACGGCAATCCCGGCCAATCACACACGGCGTCTTTCTTCTGTTGCTGGCCTTGATCCTTTGCGCTGCAGGGTGGGTACGCATCTACAAACTCGATTGGGATGAGGGCACCCATTTACATCCTGATGAGCGCTACCTGACCATGGTCACGGCGGCGCTGGATTTTCCCCCCTCGTTATCGCAGTACTGGGACACTTCCACCTCCCCGCTGAATCCCGAAAACCGGGGCTTTAGCGGTTACGTTTACGGCACTTTGCCGTTATTTGCCGCGCGCGCGGCCGGCTCCTGGCTGGACCGCGCCTGCGGCGAGACCCCGGTGTGGCTCCCCGCGCTGGTCCGCGGCCTGCTCTTTGATGCTCAACAGCCCTGCTATCCCGGCCAGTACACCGGCTATGGCGGCGTTCACCTTGTGGGACGCTACCTCTCGACGCTTGCGGACCTCCTGACGTTGGTGGCGCTGGTCCTGCTGGCGCGGCGCTTATTCGGCGAGAGCACGGCGCTGCTGGCAGGCGCGCTCTACGCCTTTGCCGTGTTGCCCATCCAGCACGCCCATTTCTTCGTGGTGGATAGCTTCGCGGCGGTTTTTGTCACCTGGACTCTCTTTTTCGCCGTGATGGCCATGGCTCCGCGCCGGCGATGGGTCTTGCTTCTCGCCGGCATCACGACCGGGCTGGCAGTAGCGTGCAAGATCAGCACCTGGCCCGTCGCAGGGATGGTGGGCCTCGCCGGCCTGCTGCGCTGGGAAAAGACCGATTCCGGCGCGCGGTTGCGGCTCCAGCCTGACACGATGACCATGCTGGCCTTCGTTGTGGGATCGGGCCTGCTCGCCGCGCTGGCATTTCGCATCGCCCAACCCTACGCCTTCAGTGGGCCGGGCTTCTGGAATGTGCGCCTGTCGCCTTCGTGGCTCAACACGATGAAATACATTCAGCAGCTGGTGAGCGGTGAAATTGACTCGCCGCCGGGGCATCAATGGACGGCGCGCACGCCCATCGTCTTCCCCTGGGTCAACATGGTTTTCTGGGGGCTGGGATTGCCCCTGGGACTGGCTGCCTGGGGCGGGTGGGGATTCATGCTGCGGACCTTCTGGCGCGAGAAACGGTTGGACGTGGCCTTACCGTGGCTCTGGGGCACTCTCTTTTTCCTCTACCAGGCAGTGCAGTGGGTCAAATCCATGCGCTATCTGCTGCCGCTCTATCCGGTATTCACGCTTTTCGCCGCGTGGGGACTGATTCACCTCGCAACCTGGGCGCGTCAGACCTGGCCCAAGGCGACGCATGGCTGGCAGCGCGCTTTACTGGCGCTCTGCCGCGCGGCGCCATGGGGCGTGCTGATCGGCACTCTCGTCTGGGCGGCGGCGTTCATGCAGATTTACGTCCGGCCTTTCACGCGCGTGGAAGCTTCCCGCTGGATGTTCGAAAACATTCCCACCGCCGTGACTGTCCGCACCCAGGAAGGCCTCCAGATCCAGGTGCCGGTGCAGCCAAACGCCATCCTCTATCAGGAAGGGCGCCCACTGCAGCTGCCCTTCACCATGGACGTCGCCGGAACCGTCAATACTCTCACGCTCAACAAAGTCCAGTTGAGCGATCCTCAGCGCGACGTGCGGCTCGAAGTGACGTTGGCGACCGACCCCGACTTCCTCGCCGTGCACACGCAGCAGGAAGTCACACTTGAGGCGGATGGCAGCTCCCCTGCGAAGCTCACGGTGGCTCTGCCGCCGCTGCAGCTCCAGGCTGGCGCCCGCGCTTATGTGCGCCTCCGCCTCACAGGGGGGGCGCCGATCACTTTGGGGACGTCGGTGCTGGGCAATGAGCATTGGGACGACGCCATGCCGGTGCGTATTGACGGCAAGGACCCGTTCTACGACTGGTACAAAGGGCTATCCTCTAGCAGCGATTCGACGATGCAGCTCTACAACAACGACGACGCCGCCAAGTGGGAACTGTTGCACACCTGGCTCGAAGAGGTAGATTACATCGTCCTTTCCAGCAATCGCCTTTACGGCTCGATCGCGCGATTGCCGCAGCGCTATCCGCTCACGGTAGCGTACTACCAGGCGCTCTTCGATGGCAGTCTGGGCTTCGAGCCGGTCGCGGAATTTGTCTCCTTCCCCGCGTTGGGCGCATGTCAGTTCGAGGATCAGGAGGCGCCGTTCGGGGTCCCGGCCGCGCGCTACACGACCGCGCGCTCCTGCTCGATTCCCTATCCCGTGGCGGAGGAGGCGTTCAGCGTCTACGACCATCCGCGCGTGCTGATTTTTGCCAAGACCGACGCTTACTCGCGCGAACGCGCCGAAGCACTGCTGCCGCTCTCGTTGACCGAAAAAGCGATCTGGATGACGCCCAAGCAGGCGACGAAGGGCGTCTCCCTGCTGATGGATGAGGAAACGCGCGCGGTCCAGGAAAGCGGCGGCACATGGTCGGAGATGTTCGACCGGACGGCGGTGCAGAACCGCTATCCCGCGCTGGCAGTATTTTTCTGGTGGCTGATGCTCGCCCTGCTGGCCTGGCTGGCATTCCCCTGGATGATCGTCCTCTTTCCCGCGTTGCGCGATCGCGGGTATGGCCTGGCACGGATGTTGGGCATCTTGCTATGGGCTTATCCGGCGTGGTTATTAGCCTCCCTGCGCGTGGTGCAACACACGCAACTGCTGCTGTGGGCTCTGGCGCTGTTGTGGGCCCTGGCCACCGCATGGTTTACTCGCAGACATTGGCCCTCCATTCATGATTTTTTGCAGCAGCGCTGGCGCGACCTCGTGCGCATCGAACTGGTTTTCGCGGTCCTGTATCTGGGCTGGGTGTTGGTCCGCTATGGCAATCCAGATTTTTACCATCTCGTGACGGGCGGCGAAAAGCCCATGGACCTGGCCTACCTGAACGCCGTCATCAAATCGAGCTGGTTTCCGCCCTATGATCCCTGGTTTGCGGGCGCGGAAATGAACTATTACTACTTCGGCTTTGTACTCATCGGCTCGGTGATCAAAGCCACGGGCATCGTCCCGACGCTGGCCTACAACCTGGCAATTCCGACGCTGTTCGCCATGACGGGCGTCGGCGCTTACACGCTCGCGGCCAACCTCGCGTCGGGAGGGGAGGGGGCCTCGCCAGAAGGGGCGCGACGGGGCCGGCGCGCGGGGCTGTGGGCAGTAGCCCTGACGGTGCTTCTCGGCAACCTGGGGGAGATCCAGTTGCTGCTGAAAGGCCTGGCTGAAGTGGGGAACGTGCAATTCACAAGCCTCATTCCGGGATACCAGCTGCTGGTCTCCGCGGCGGCAGGCTTCTGGAAAGTTGTGGTAGAGGGGCAGACGCTTCCCTTCCGTCAGGAGTGGTGGTACTGGAACGCGACCCGCATCATGCCGGCGGGACCGGGTGAAGGCGCGGGGCCGATCACCGAATTCCCGCTCTTCACCTTCCTCTACGGCGATCTGCACGCGCACGCGATCTCGTTGCCCCTCACGCAGGTTGCGTTGGGCATCGCCCTGCAATGGGGGCTGAGCCGCGCGCCGAAATGGCCCGCGCGCACCCTCCCGCTGCATTTAGCCGCGTGGCGCTTCTTCCGGCAGTCGTTGCCGCTCATCGTCCTCGCCGGACTCACGGCCGGCGCGCTGCAGGCAACCAACACCTGGGACTATCCGACCTATTTGCTGTTGATGGCCGCGGGGTCATTGCTGCCGCTGCTGGCGCCGGGAGCGACGTCGGACGCCTCAGAGAAAACCGAAACTCGATTCCCGTTCTATCAGCTCGCCATTCCCGTGGCGATAGGAGCTTTCTCGACGTTGCTCTTCCGGCCTTTCAGTGCCAATTACGTGGCCGCGTATGGCGCCGTGGAAATCTGGCGGGGGCGCCGCAGCCTGCCGGGCGAATACTTCCTCATCCATGGGCAATTCGTGGTGCCTCTGCTGGTGCTCGCCCTCGCGCAGGGACGGGTGATGATACAGCGGCTACACCGACGTCTGGGGGAATCCCTGCACGTCGAATTCCTGGTAGTAGGTGCCGGCGTGTTGTTGCTCACGTTGACCTTGCTGTTTGTGGGTGTGAAAATTGCCTGGATCGTCGTTCCGCTCGGCGTGATGGCTGCGTTGTTGGTCCTGGCGCCTGAGCAGCGACCTCAGTGGCGCACCTTCTGGTTCTGGGTGGGAACTGCTCTGACGATCACCCTGGTAGTGGAGATGTTCGTGCTCAAGGGCGACCTGGGGCGCATGAACACGGTCTTCAAGCCGTACATGCAGGTGTGGATGCTGTTCGCCATCACCGCGGCGGTGGCTCAGGAGCGCGTGTGGACGTTTTTATGGAGCGGCAAGGACGCCGCCGACACGCGGTTTGCCCTATGGGTCAGCGGCAAACGACTGTGGTTAGGGGATGTCACCCTCAGCGCGCTGTTGTTGCTGCTGGTGTTGAGCGCGCTTTATCCCGCCTTTGCCATTCCGGCGAAGCTCCAGGATCGTTGGGTGAAGGATGCGCCGCACACACTCGATGGCGCGGCGTCTCTGGCGTTTGTCCAGCATTATGAGAACGGGGCTTCCCTCTCCCTCGCCCCCGATTACGCGCTCATCCGCTGGATGCAAGACAACATTCCGGGTTCGCCGACCCTCATGGAGATGAACGCCGCGGTGGAATACATCACCTGGGGCAATCGGGTCAGCATCTACACCGGCTTGCCCTCGGTCGTGGGATGGCGCTGGCATCAAGTGCAGCAGCTCATGGAACTGCCGGCGGGGACGGTCGAAGCGCGGCAGGCGGACGTGCGAGCTTTTTACGACACCCCGGATCCACAGACCGCGTGGACGATTCTACAGCGGTATAAAGCCGCCTATGTGGTGTTGACGCCCTACGAACGGCTGCTCATGGCTCCAGAGGGCCTGGCGAAGTT
>JAAZNO010000375.1 GCA_012798275.1 Chloroflexota bacterium | reverse complement strand
CAGTTGCCGAAGGTCATTTCGGCTGCAGCCGTTTTCACTGTGACCGGGCCCTGCGGCGCGCAGCCCCAGATGCGCGTGCGGTACACGTCGAGGTCCACCCAGTTCAGCTCGCCGCCGCTGAAGGCCACATCCTCGGAGACGTTGTCGGCGGGATTGGCGTCGTCATTGGGCAGGGTGATCTCCGCGGTGTTGGTGAACCAGCGTCCAGGAACGCCCGGCTCATTCAGGTTGGCGTTGAATTCGAGATTGCCGTTCTCGCCGGGGTTCAATGCGTCGAACTGCCAGACGAGCACATCGTCGCTGAGCGATTGCGTCACCAGCCGATTCCAATCCCAGTTCAGGTTCCACCAGCCGTCCCAGGCCGTGCCGGTCGGTAGCGTGTCGGTGATCCGGACGTCGGTGACGCTTGCGTCACCCACGTTCCAGAAGTTGATCCGGTAGCCGATCTGTCCGTCGCCGTTCCACCAGTGCTCTTTGACCACCCGCAGGTTGGGGCCGTGAGCGTAGACCTTCATGACCACGCATGAGGTGTTGTCCTGCTCGTTGCTATCGGCCTCGTCGCCGCTGATGGTGATGCAGTTGGTGAGCAGAGTCCCCGGCGCGATGCTGTTGTCAAGGTCCACGCTGAAGTCGAAGCCAAAACCGGTGGAAACCGGCATCGCACCCAGGTCCCAGCCGATGGCGCCCTCCGTGGTCGTGTCCGGCGGGAAGTTTTCCCCATCGTGCCGCTGCGCGCTGCCGGACTGATAGGCGGCGCCGGCCGGAAGCGTGTCGGTCATCCACACGCCGGGCATGGACATATTGCCGCTATTCCAGTGATTGGAGCCGTAGCGCACCCAGCCGCCGGGCGCGAGTACCCCTGCCACGAACCACTTGTTCACATTCAGGTCGTAGCGCGGCTGGCCAGTGTTGGCGTCCGTATTGAGGCGCTCGTTGTTGCTCATGTCTACATCGTCGGCAACAGCGAGCTGCACATAGTTGCTCAGCCTGACATTGAACGGCGTGTCCGCGTCCACCAGCAACCGCAGGTGCACGCTGTCGCAGAAGTTGCCGGGGAAGCCGGCGGTCATGAGGGCGAACGTCCCTGTGGGGGCGACGACTTCCTGCCAGCCGACGGCCCAGGGGGCGTCGGCATTCCAGCTCACGAAGGAGGTGTGGGCCGGCAGGGCATCGGTCAGCGTCACGGGGCCGGCCGCCGCGCCGCGATTGTTGCAGACGCGGATGTCGTAGACCATTTCCTGACCAGGGGCGGGATCTCCAGGGCTGGGCGATGTGTCTACCTGCATCTCGACGTCGTCGTTTTGCACATCCACTGGCCCGCTACAGGCCTGGTCATTACTGGGATCGGGATCGCCCGCGGTGGCGGTGTGGATCGCGAGACAGTTGGGGGCCAGCCTTCCCGGCCCTTCGGCTACGGCCCCATCTACATGGAGGGTGAGGATGAAGAGGTGACCCTCGCCGGGATCCAGATCCCCCACATGCCAGGTGATTACGCCGTTCGCGCCGATCTCCGGCGCAAAGCCGCTGTTGTCGCCGGCGTAGGTGGTGGCCAGCGGCAGCGTGTCCGTAATGCGCACATCCCCGGCGACGACGGCGCCGCGGTTTGCATACCACACGCCGTAGTTGATCACGCCATTGGGGCGCGCGTACCCGGGCGTATTCCACTTCCCGATGCCCACGTCGGGAAGGTCTTCGGTGAGGAGGACTCGGGTGGCCTGCCCGGTCAACACAAAATCAGGCGGCTGAACGCCTGAGCGCCGGGCTGAACCGGTGGAAGCCGGTTGGGCTGCGGGAGCGGCCAGCGTTTCAGATTCAGGCGAGGCGATGGCTTCGGGTGCTTCTCGCGCGGCAAATTGCGCCAGCGTGGAAGGGGGATTGAGGATGAGGCTCAACCCGATGAGCAGGCCCAGGCCGAGGGCCAGGGCCCAGAAAACACCGGATGTCCGTTTGAGTGGCGAGATTCTGTTCATGAAACCCCCTTTGTGTGTGAGACTTGTCTGCAATGGGCGGGGCGACAGCCACGGGGTCGTGGGCGATAGGACAGGCTATCGTGGGCGAGCTATGGCTGGTCCCCTGGAACGCCATCCACGATCATGACTTCCAAAGGCCTTGTGTCCAGGCGTTACCTCCTTTTGTGCGAATAGGACGCTTTTTAACTGTGGCGCATGGCGAGAGGTCGCGTGGCGTCAAGTGCGGGCGTCGAGGTGGAAAGAGGCCGTCCGTTTCAGGCGATGAGCCGTGCCCTCACGGCGGCTGACCAGACCATTATAATTCAAAGTTAAGGCATGTCAATGCACAGCAATATGAGGGGCGTATGTCACGATGGCCGGCTTTCGAGAAGGGGGCCCATTCGCAGACGATGAGGAAATAGGCCCGCAGGGGTAGGGCGTCGTTGGGTCGGCGCCCTTGTTTTTTCCCTTTATTCGGCAACCCGCTGGGTTTCGGCTTCCGCGTCATGAACAAGTTCCTCAAACAGAAAACGTAGCCCGCCGATGAAGGGAATTGCGCCATATCGCCCCGCAATGTACTGCTTATCAACTGCGGCGTCATTGCGCACCTGCAACTCCGCGAGAGAGTACAGGTTGGTCGCGCCATATCTATCTTTTT
>JAAZNO010000049.1 GCA_012798275.1 Chloroflexota bacterium | reverse complement strand
GCCGTATTTGCCGGGTTGGTTTCCGATGAATTCGGGCAAGCCGTCAACGTCGGCTTCCTGGGTGATGAAGCCTACTACATCGTCAACGACGCCGGCTTTGAGCGTCACATTCTCGCCGAAATTGTGGATCGGCAGGTGCTGCGGCAGTTGAGTGAACAGGTGCTGGCCCAACGGGACCTGGTCGTCGAAGGGACGCTGAAATTCCTGGGACAGGAAGACCTGTTTGCCAAGGCCATGGTCGAAGCCTCCCTGGACAAAATGGATGAAAATATCGAGCAGCTCCTTCAGACAGGGCTGCCAGAAGAGGCGCGAGTCTGGTTGGGATTGATGGGGTTTCACATTGTGATCAATTATCATGGGGACATCCTCGCTCTCGATTTGCCGAGCGAGACAGACACCGACGAATAGTCGCCGGGGCACGGGAACTCCTTCCTTAAAACAACCCTCCCCGCTCGGCTTAAGCGGGGAGGGTGTGTGGACCTGAAGGGATTCGAACCCTTGACCTCCTCAATGCCATTGAGGCGCGCTCCCAACTGCGCCACAGGCCCAACAGCGATTCGATTGTTGCGGGCGCAAGCCCCGCTATGGAGATGAGGGGATTCGAACCCCTGGCCTCTACAGTGCGATTGTAGCGCTCTCCCAGCTGAGCTACATCCCCTGGCGTTTGCAAGCAAGATTATACCACAATCGTTTGAGGTGACAAGCTCACAATTCCTCGCCGAAGCGCCCACGGAAGCGCAGGAAGAAGCCGTAGCCCGCGACCAGGATCAGCAACGCCGTCACCGCCGTGCGCACCAGAAAATCCCACGTCGTCAGCCGTCCATAGTAGACCAGATCCTGGTACGTGTTGATGATCGAGGCCATGGGATTCAGCCAGAACAACAACCGCCGCGGCGAGAACTGCAGCCCCAGCAGCGTCGCCGAATCCGTCACCTGTTGCACGGAATACCAGATCGGCGTGAGAAAGAACCACGCCAGGATCGCCACATCCATGACCATGTGCGTGTCGCGGTAGAAGACTTCCAGCGTGGACAGGAAGAGCACGATGCCGATGGTGAAACACGTCTGCACCAGGATCGGCAAGGGCAACAACAGGACCCACGCACTGAGCGGCACCCCCGAAATCCACGCCAGCAGGAACAGCACGGGCAGGCTGATGAGGAAGTTCACCAGGCCCGAAAGCACCGTCGCAATGGGCAGAATCTCGCGGGGAAAATACACCTTCTTGATCAAATGGCTGTTACCGGTGATGCTGAACAATCCACCCATCACCGCCGCGGAGAAGTAATTCCACGGCAACAGGCCGCTCAACACAAAGATGTGGAAATCCCGCATGGGCGAGCGCTGCATCACATTGAAGACGAAGGTGAACACCAACATCATCAACAGGGGATTGAGCCACGACCAGAGCACGCCCAGAATCGAATTCTTGTAGCGCACCTTTAGATCGCGCAGTACCAGGTTGTAGACAAGCTCACGATACTGCCAGAGTTCCTTGAGCGCTTTAATCATCGTCCTGCCTCTGCTCCGTCATCTGCAACTCCACTTTGCGCAGCCGATAGAGCGCCTCCTCCATGATTTTGCGATTCGCGGCGACCAGATCGGCCAGCAGCCCGATCAGCCAGATCTGAAAGCCCACGATGAGCAGCACCGCCATCAAAATGAGGGATTGCACGTGTCCCGCACTGCCGCCGCTGAAGTAAAAGTAGAGAAAGCGTATCCCCAAGACCAATCCCAGCAGGAAACACACCGTCCCCGTCCACAAAAACACCCGCAAGGGACGATACATGGTGTAAGCGCGCAAAATGGTGACGGTGGAATGGGCAAGAAAGTGGGGCAGGCTCTTCATCAGGCGCGAGGGGCGGGTCACCGGGTTGACGTGGATGGGGACGTACACCACCGCCAACCGCTCGGCCCCTGCCTGAATGAGCGTCTCCAGCGTGTAAGAATACTCGCCGAGCACGAGCAGGCGCAACGCCGCTTCGCGGCTCAACGCGCGGAAACCACTCGTCGCGTCGTGGACCGGCGTCCCCGAAGCCCGACCGACGACCCAACTGCCCACCTGCTGCAGCCAGCGCTTGAAGGGGGAAAAGTAGGGGTGCTGCGCCAGCTGCCGATCCCCAATGGCGATGTCCGCCCGCCCTTCCAGAACCGGCTGCGCCAACAGGGGGATGTCCGCCGCCTGATATTGATTGTCCGCATCCGTGTTGATGATGACGTCGGCGCCGGCCGCCAGTGCCGCCTCCAGCCCGCTGAGGAAAGCCTTCGCCAGGCCCCGGTTGCGCGTGTGGCGCACGAGGTGCTGGACGCCCAACGCGCGAGCCACCTCCGCGGTCCCATCGCTGCTGCCATCATCCACCACCAGGTACTCGACCATATCCGCGCCGGGAATCTCGCGCGGCAAGGCCCTCACCGTTTCCGGCAAGGCTTCCCGCTCATTGTAGCAGGGGATCTGAATGATGACCTTGATCGGCTTCTTGTCCACGGAGAGCATTATAACATCGGGGAACAGGATGACAAAGCCGGGCGCGGTTGTTGGAGGCGGCTTTACGATTATAATGGCGCCATAGCCCAAGACGCGCAGAACACCGATCAAGCGCTGATAAAAAATATCCCGATGAGATTTGAGGACGATGTATGAAGCGTAGCCACCGCCTGCTGCTGGGCGTGATCCTGCTGGTCGCCTTCGCGCTACGCCTGACGCGCCTGGGCGACCAGAATATCTGGTGGGATGAAGGCCTCTCCGTCGTCGCCTCGCGGATGTCCTTTACCGGCGCCACGCTGTGGACCGCCAGCGACGTGCATCCGCCGCTGTACTTCTGGCTGCTATGGACGTGGGCGCGGGTCAGCGGCGAGACCGAGTTTGCGCTGCGCTTCATCACCGCCCTGGAAGCCTTCCTCACCTTGCCAGTCGTCTATGCCCTCGCGCGGCGCCTTTCCCGTTCCCCCGCCGTCGGCGCCGGCGCCATGGCGCTGCTGGCGCTCTCGCGCTTCCACATCTGGTGGTCGCAGGAGATGCGGATGTACGCGCTCGCGGGGTTGGGCGCTATGCTCTCGCTCTACTTCACTGTCCGCCTCGCCGAAGGAGAGCTCACGCGCCGCACCATCGGCGGCTGGATTCTGACGACGGCGGGCGCCATGCTGACCGTTTACTCCTCCATCGTCCTTGTGCCGATCGAGAATCTCACGTTGCTCCTCGCCGGCTGGCGCCGCCAGGATCGCTGGCGCTTCTGGGGACGCTGGATCGCCATTCAAGCGGGCGTGCTCCCCTTCCTCGTGCCGTGGATGGCGCTGGCGTTGCCCCGCATGCGTTCCTGGTCCGTGGTCAAAGAACCCGCGTCGCTGAGCTTCGTCATGGAGCTCAACGCCGTGCTGGTGACGCTGGGGATCTCTACCGACGTGGGACGCTATCGCACGCCGGCGCTGCTCGTCGTCGGCGCGCTGCTGGTGGGCGTGATCTTGCTCCTGCGCCAGGAGCAGGGTCCCGCTCGCGCGCGGCTGACATGGGGACTCGCCCTGCTCGGCGGCAGCGTGCTGTTCATGCCGCTCATCATCTGGGCGCTGTCGCAGCCCCGCGCCCTCTTTTACAATCCCCGCGTCGAAGCGCGCTACCTGCTGCCGCTCGCCCCCGCGTTCTACGTGCTCCTGGCCTGGGCGCTGGCCGGTTGGCTGCGGCCTCGCCGCCTGCGTCGGGTGGGCGTGCTGCTCAGTATGGGGATCGCCGGCATGATGCTGTGGACGTTGCCGCAACATTTCGCGCCGCGCTATCTGCGCGACACCGACCTCACCCTCAGCCGCATCATCTGGACCCACGCACGGCCCGGCGACGCGCTGGCG
>JAAZNO010000374.1 GCA_012798275.1 Chloroflexota bacterium | reverse complement strand
GTGTATCAGAGTGGCAGCTGGCAGGGCTTTGCCAATGCCTGGCATGAGGGCGATCCTACGTACACGTGCGGCACAGAAACGACGCCGCCGACGCCCCTGCGCGGATTTGGCAAGGTTTGGTGCACCTACGCTTCCGTGAGCGGCGGATTGGGGGAAGCGCTGGAGCTGGAGCGCGGTTTTGATGCTCCGGTGCAGGATTTCGAGCGCGGCGTCATCCTGCGGCTAGACACGGGCGAAACTTATCTGCTGTTTGCGGATGGAAAATGGAGTAAACGCTGATGCCCTACACGAAAGTGTGTCCTCATTGCGGGGCTGAAAATGTCGAGGAGACCCCACCTCCGCCCGGCGAGCCCCGGTTTTGCATTCAGTGCGGCGCCCGATTGGAGACGACGGAAGCAGCGCCGGGTGGCGAGGCGATTCTGGGACGGGTGTTGCGGGAATTTCGGGGCACGTCGGGGAGGCCCAAGCCCCAGTCCCCTCGAGCGGTGGCCTCCCCTCGTGCGCCGCGGCGATCTCAGACGAAGATCCTGAATGAGAATCCCGCCCCTCCGGCGCCACCGCCGGCGAGCCCGCCGGGCCTGGCCGGGCCAACTGCGCCGTTGCGACCGGAATCGCCGCCTTCCGCTCTCTCGTCTGGAGGGGCGGTCACTGTGCCGGCGACTCCTCTCGTTCCTGCGGGAAGCGGGCCCGTGAAACCTTTCACCGCCGGGGCGATTTTCGCCCAACGCTACCACATCCTCACGGCGCGCGAACTGAGCTATTCGGTCTACTATGACGCCGTTGACCTGCGCTGTCCCAACGCGGCATGTCGCACCCTGCACCCGCAGGCGCCGCCTGGCGGCTTGTGTGCGCGCTGCACGACGCCGCTCAATACGGTGTTGATTCACGAACGTCGTGCGCCGGGTGAAGGGGCTTTGCCGCCAGATGCGGCCGTGCTTGCCGTGAGCCGCACCACTCACCCCGATATTTTGCCACATCGGGACATGCTGGTTTTTCAGCAGGCGGTGTACACCGTGGTGGAGCATCCGGGACGCTGGGGCGTGTTGGTGCGCGGACGCCGTGTCCACACTTCCGGCGATGCGCTGATGCTGCTCGCCCCCATCGGACGGGTGTTGAGCTATTTGCATCAGCAAGGCCTCGCCTTCACGCCGGCAACCATGTCGCTGCTGGAAAACCTGGAGCAGGTGATCTCTTTTGGCGGAGATGGGGCGGTGAAGGTGGCCGATCTCAGCGTCTGCGCGCCGTTTTCCAGCGCCGATGGCGGTCGGGCGCAGGTGGCGCGCGACATCGCCTTCCTGGGACAGACGCTCGGTTATCTCACGACCGGCGTCACGCCCCTGCCGGGGGCGCTCGACACCCTCCCTGAGGAGCACCGGGAGGTGATCGCTGGAGCGCTGCAGGGGCAATATCCGACCGTGGCGGCGATGCTGGCGGACTTGCCGCTGGCGTCTGCTCCCGGCGCGGCGCGCCCTCTCAGGCCGATTCACGGACAGGCGACCGATTCCGGGCGCAAACACGCCCGCAACGAGGATTCCGTGGTCACCTTCACCTTCGACAAGGCGCAGCAGGGGGGCGCGGTGCCGATTGGCTTCTACATGGTCGCTGACGGCATGGGCGGCCATGACGCGGGAGACGTCGCCAGCCGCATGGTCTATCAGGTCGTGACGGAATGGATTCTCAAGAGCAAGGTGCTCCCCGACCTGCGTAAGGAGACCCGCAAGTTCACCACGGAAAACGTCCCCGGAAATCTGCTTCAGGAGGCGATCCAGGCCGCCAACAAGACGCTGGCCCATCACGCCAGCGCGCAGCAGAGCAACATGGGATCCACGGTCACGGCGGCGTTGATCATCGGGAATGTGGCCACGATTGCGAACGTGGGGGACAGCCGAACTTACCTGCTGCGGGAGGGGCAGCTGCGGCAGATCACGCAGGATCATTCCCTGGTGGCGCGGTTGGTACAGGCGCACGTCATCACGGCGGAGCAAGCGCGCAGCTATCCGCAGCGGAACCAGATCTATCGGTCATTGGGCCAGCAGGAGAATGTCGAAGTAGACACGTTCACCGTGTTGCTGTCGCGGGGCGACCGTCTGATCCTCTGCAGCGATGGCTTGTGGGAAATGGTGCTCGACGCTGAGATCCAACGTTTCGTCGAGACAGGGCGGAGCCCTCAGCAGGCGTGTGATGCGCTCGTCGCCGCGGCGAACGCGGCCGGTGGAGAAGACAACATCTCGGTGATT
The DNA here is from genome assembly GCA_012798275.1 of Chloroflexota bacterium. Taxonomy (GTDB): domain Bacteria; phylum Chloroflexota; class Anaerolineae; order B4-G1; family SLSP01; genus JAAZNO01. The sequence goes on along the minus strand of JAAZNO010000374.1, from coordinate 5,961 downwards.
GTGGTGGAGCTGGAATAGCGTCGTTGTGACGACTCTCTTCTCACGGCTCTCTATTCTCGAAGGAGGGACATGTTCCACGCGGAATCGCGGATCATGATTTTGGGGGCGTTGGTGCTGCTGGCCTTGATCGGGATCGGGCTGGGGTGGGGCGCCCATGCCATGGCGGACAAAGCCGGGCTGCAGGGTGACGTCATCCCTTCGCCGCAAACGGCGGTAACGCCGACCGCGACGTCGCCGGTCACCGCGACGTTGACCCTCCCCTCGCCGACCATGACACCGACGCCGCAGCAGCAAATCATCGTGCAGCCGGGGGAGAGCCTTTACGCGGTCTGTCGGCGTTATTGCCCGCAGAACTGGGGCCCCGGCGTCCTGGATGACGCGCTGCGCCACTATGCCACGCAGGTAGCGGCGCTCAACGCTCTGCCATGGAATGAGGCGATCAACGGGTACGCGATCCATCCGGGGAATGTGCTGAACATGCCGCCGTGTCCGGTGCGTTGAGTGAGGCATACATCACCCCCTCACAGAGACGCAGCGGGCCTCGAGTCGGGTCACAGCCGGCTTGAAATACAAACTTTGCGTTAGCGCTGTTTTTGTATCCTTACTTCTTTTTCAGGAACGCTTGACGATATTCTTGAGTGGCATCTGCTATCATGCAACATGAACTTCCGGCCTTACCGTTAGGGTACGCCCTGCAGGGGCGGTATCAGATCCTCAAGAAGCTGGGATCGGGGGGGTATGGCTCCGTTTACCTGGCGGAAGACCTGCGCCTGCGCGGTCGTCAGGTCGCGGTGAAGGAGCTCAGCGATCCCTCCGAGTCGGGACAGCAGCTCTTCAAGCAGGAGGCGCAGGTGCTTGCGGCCCTCGATCATCCCGGGCTGGTGCGCGTCTCGGATTTCTTCGGCGAGGGGCGCAGCTATTATCTTGTGATGGATTACATCGCCGGGCAGGACTTGCTTGACATGGTGGTGAAGGCGGGAAAGCAACGCCGTCATTTGCCCCTGGCCAAAGTGGTGGATTGGATAACGCAGGTCTGCGACGCGGTGGCATACCTGCATGAGCAGCAGCCGCCCATTATCCACCGCGATATCAAGCCGAACAACGTGCGCCTCACGCAGAAGGAGCGCGCGATCCTGGTGGATTTTGGGATCGCCAAGATTGACCCGCACGCCAAGACTCAGGTGATGGCCAAGGCGGTGTCGCAGGGGTTTTCCCCGCCGGAGCAGTACGGCCTGGGCGCGGGGACTGACACGCGCTCGGATGTCTACGCGCTGGGGGCGACGCTCTATTGCGTTCTCACGCTCGCGCCGCCGCCAGATAGCTTCGAGCGGATGGTGCGCGGGACGCCGCTCACGCCGCCTTCGCAGCTCAATCCCCAGGTCGGCCCGGCGCTGGAGAAAGTGGTCTTGCAGGCGATGGCGGTGAATAGCGCGCAGCGCTACCGGGACGCGGGCGAGATGTTGGCCGCGCTGCAGACGGCGACGGGACATCCGGTCACGCAGCGGCCGGGCGTCGTCGTACGGCGGCCTCTGGTGACGCCGTCGGCGGCCGCGCAGCTCACCCCTCCTCCGCCCTCGCGTGAGGAAAGCAGCCCGCCGCCACGACCTCCCACGGTGGGGCGCGGTTCGTCCCCGGGGATCACCTGTCCCCAGTGCGGGGCCTTTGTGCGACTTGGCGCGCGCTTCTGTCCGCAGTGCGGCAAGACGATGGACACGAGCCATCGTTGCCCGACGTGCGCGACGCCGTATCGCCCCGGCGCGCGTTTCTGCGCTAAGTGCGGCGCGACTTTGCCCATCACGGCGCCGCGCGAATCTTCCTCCGTGTCGGCGCCGGCAGTGCCTGGGGAGGAGAGCGCCCCTCCGCTGCCCCCGTCCCCTCCTCCGCCGTCGGATCGGGTTGCCGAAGGGCGGCAGCATTTGCGGGAGGGTCGCTTCGCGGAAGCCGTGGCCGCATTCGAAGCGGCGTTGCAGGCGGAAACGCAACCCGCCGACGTGTACCTTGACTTGGGGAAAGCCCATCTGCGATTGCAGCACGATGAGGCTGCCAGCGTGGCCTTCGAAAAGGGCCTGGAGCACCATCCACAGGCTCCGCAGCTGCACGCCGCGTTGGGGAAGGCGCTGCTGAAACTGGGACGTCCGGCGGCGGCGTTGGAGCACCTGGAGCAGGCGTTGACCCTGACGCCCGACGATCTCGAGCTGTTACGGCTGACGGCGGACGCGGCCTTCAATCTGGGCCGGTACGGCGCCGCGGCTCCGCATCTGGAACAGCTGCTGACCCATTCGCAGGATCCCCTTTTCCGCGGCCACCTTGCCGTCTGCTATCTGAGGCTCGGCCGGGTGGACGAGGGCGAGCGGTTAGTGCAGGAGCTCACTCATCAGGAAAGCCTGCCTCCCGCCGAGCTGGAATTTCTCAAGGGTCTGGTCCATTACCAGAAGGGGAGTCAGCGTTGGGCGATGCGCGATTTCTATGACGCGCTGCGGCTGAATGCGAGACATGCGCTGGCGGAATTCTTCGTGGGGGAGATCTATGCTCAATGGGGGCGGTGGCATGAAGCCATCGCCGCTTACGAGCAGAGCGCTGCGCTTGACCCCCTCGCGCCGGCGCCGCATCTGGGTCTGAGCGCCTGTTGGAAGGCGGTGGGCGATGTTGACAAGGCGGCAGCCGCCCGGCAACGCGCGTTGGCGCTCGACCCGAAGCTCGAATCGGTGAAGCCCTGATTTTCAATTTCTGATCTGTCGTGTCCATCCGTGAACCATTTTCTGAGAGGATGCCATGCAACTGAGCACCGGACAAATTGTCAATAACCGCTATCGGATAGCACGCCTCCTGGGGCAGGGCGGCATGGGGGCAGTCTATCGCGCGTGGGATCTCACCTTGAACATCCCCGTCGCTCTCAAGGAGATGCTCCCTGATCCCTCCCTCTCGCCCCAGGAACTGGCGCAGCTGCGGCAGCAATTTCAGCAGGAAGCGCTTGCCCTGGCCGGATTGATGCATCCTAACCTGCCCCGGGTGACGGATTTCTTCGAGTGGGAGGGCCGCGATTATCTGGTGATGGATTTTGTGGAGGGCGAGAATCTGGCGACCCTGATTGAACGCCACGGAGCGCTGCCGGAAGAACAGGTGCTGCGTTGGGCGAGGCAGCTGTTGGGTGCGCTGGAAGCCTGTCATCAACGCCACATTTTGCACCGCGATATCAAGCCTCAGAATATCATCATCTGCGCCGATGGACGAGCGGTGCTGGTGGATTTCGGGCTGGTGAAGTTGTGGGACCCGCACAATCCGCAAACGCAACGCATTATCGCGGGGATGGGCACGCGCGAGTATGCTTCCCCCGAGCATTTTGGGCTGCGTGGCTGGCACACGGAGCCGCGCAGCGATATCTACAGCCTCGGCGCGACGCTCTACCATGCCCTCACCGGCAAGGAACCGCCGTCGGCGTTGGCGCGCTTCACGGACGGCGATACCCTGGTCCCGCCGCACACGCTGGGACTGCGGGTACAATCGCGGACGGAGACGGCGCTCTTGCAAGCGATGGCGCTGGACCCCAATCGTCGTTTCCCCGACGTGCAGGCGATGCGCGCGGCGCTGGAGGGTGAGCCTCCAAAAGCGGACGGGGGCGATCGAGGGAGGGCGGAGAAGCTGACCGCCGCGCCTTCCCTTCCTGCACAACGCTCCGCACAACGCTCCGCACCGTGGCGCGAGGAACTGGCGACGGCCCTGGCAATGGCGGTGCTGGGCGTGTGGATCCTCCAATTCATGCTCTTCCGTTACTCTACGGATCTGCCGCAGATCTTTCGCCTGACCCTGGGAGCATTGTTGTTGGGCGCATTGGGCTGGTTTGTCGGCGATACGATTTTCCAGGCGCTGACGCTATCCGATGCTGCCGTTGCTGCGACGGCGGCCTTGCCCTCGGGCGGGGGACGTCCTACCCAGCGCCTCGTGATTTCTACCCGCAAGTTGATGCGGAAGCTCACAGCGGCGCAGCAGCTCGGCCTGCTGGCGGGATTGGTAGTCCTGGCGGCCGTGGCGGCCTGGGTGCTGGGGCCGGTCATCGCGAAGGTGCCTTTCCTGTGGGCAAGTCTGCCTTCCTATGCATTCGCGGCGCCGCTGGCATGGGCCGCGATGGGGCGAAAGCCCTTTCGGGCCGGCGCGGCGCATATTCTGGTGGTTTCCGTGGGCGGTGCGGCGCTGCGCGCGAGCACGGGAAGTGGCGCGATGTTGCCGGAATTATTAGGCGCCTCGGCGGCGGGCGCCGTGGTGATAGAAGTCTTTGTGTGGCTTGTCTGGCGCAAGAGAGGGCCCTGATTTCAGGGCCATGGGGCAGGAGCAGGGGGGGGCGGAATGCTACAACAGGGCCAGCTTTTGCAGGAGCGGTATCGCGTGATCGCGCTGTTGGGCCAGGGTGGCATGGGAGCGGTCTATCGCGCCTGGGACACGCGGCTCAATGTCGTCGTGGCGCTCAAAGAGATGCTCTCTCAGCCCGGCACGGAGCCGGCCCTTTTGGCGCGTCTGCGCGAGCAATTCTATCAGGAGGCCACCATTCTGGCGCGGCTCAGCCATCCCTATTTGGTGCGTGTGACGGACTTCTTTCTTGAAGGGCCCAACGCGTACCTGGTGATGGATTTTGTCCAGGGCGAAAGCCTGGAAGCCATCATCAAGCGCGAGGGCGCCTTGTCCGAAACGCAGGTGCTGACGTGGGCGGAACAGTTGCTGGATGCCTTGGAGTATTGCCACGAGCAGGGAATCATTCACCGGGACATCAAGCCGCAGAATGTGATTATCCGTCCCGACAACCGGGCGGTGCTGGTGGATTTCGGGTTGGTGAAGCTGTGGAACCCGGCTGATCCCCGCACGCAGACCATCATGCGCGGGTTGGGGACGCCGGAATACGCGCCGCCGGAGCAGTACGACACACAGGCCGGTCATACCGATCCACGCAGCGACATTTACAGCCTCGGCGCGACGCTCTATCACGCGCTGACGGGGCAGGCGCCGCCAACGGCAACTCAGCGGATTGCCCGGCGGGCGGCTTTCCAACCCCCACGCTTGCTCAACTCGCAGATTTCTTCTACCACGGACGCCGCCATTTTACAGGCGTTGGAGCTGACGGTGGAGTACCGCTTCCCCTCGGCGGCGGCGATGGCACAGGCGTTGCGCCAGCGCGTGCCGGCAGCGCGCCCTGCTCCTCCACCGTCGCCTGGGGTGACGACGCCCTATCCTCAGCCCCCTGCTGCGTCCCCGTCCGCTCATGGGCTGACCCAATACCCGCCGCTGCCCCCTGCCTATGGCTCAGGCGAACATCCCCCAGCTTTTGGGGCCGGCCCGGCTCCTTATCCGCAAGCGGGCGGAATATATGCCCCTTCTGGCCCTGTGTCTGCCGGCGCGCCGGCTCCCGTTGCGGCGGCGCGGGGAAAAACTGGCCTGTATGTGGGCCTCATCGCGGTGATCCTGTTGCTGATCGCGGGCCTCGGATGGGTCTATGCCGGGACGGAGGGGGCAGGGCCGCTCGCGCAATTCCTGGCCCCTGCGCCAGAACCCACCCGCACGCCGGAAATCCCCGTCATCGCCGAAGTGACGCCTGGGGCCACGCCCCTCCCGCCGTCGCCGACTGTCACACCGCGGCAGCCGACCATCACCCCTCTGCCAACCCTGACGCCGACGCCTACGGCCACGCCGGCAGCTACCGCCACGTCCGCGCCGGCGCCTACGGCAACGCCGCGTCCGGCGACGGCGACTGCGGTTCTGCCGACGGCCACCTCCGCGCCGGCTCGCCCCGGCGTGATTCTGGATTTCGACCGTGACGTGGATTGGCGGCGCGGCGACGAGCCTTACGGCACGCTTACCCGTTCTGGGGACCAGGCGCGCTCTGGCTCATCTGGGAAATTGGAGTATGATTTCCCTGCGGTGGAACGTAACTACGTGGTCTTTCGCGCCAATCCCGTGCTTGCTCTGGAAGGACAG
>JAAZNO010000373.1 GCA_012798275.1 Chloroflexota bacterium | reverse complement strand
CTGAACGTTTGCAAAAGATACTGGCGCGCGCGGGGTATGGCTCTCGCCGTGCGTGTGAAAAACTCATCGAAGAGGGCCGCGTGATGGTGGACGGCAAGCTCGCCCGGCTGGGCGACGGCGCCGATCCGCAGACTCAAAAGATTGCCGTGGACGGCGAGACCCTGCGGTACAAGCCGCCGACCTATACCTACATCATGCTGCATAAGCCGCAGGGGGTGCTTTCGACCGTGCGGGATCCTCACGGGCGGCGCACGGTCCTGGATTTGGTGCGTGTTCCCGAGCGCATCTACCCCGTCGGGCGCTTGGATTATGAGAGCGAGGGGTTGATCCTGCTCACCAACGATGGAGACCTCGTGCAACGGCTGACCCATCCGCGGTACGAGCACCCGCGCGTGTATCGCGCCCTCATCAGCGGCGAGCCGACGGCGGAGACGCTGGAGCGTTGGCGGCGGGGCATCGTGCTGGATGGTCGTCCGGCGCGCTTCGACAAGGTCGAAATCGAATCGCAGACGCACGGCGAGACGTGGTTGCGCATCACCGTCCACGAAGGGCGCAATCACCTGGTGCGCCGTGTCGCCGCCGCTTTGGGCCATCCGGTGCTGCGGCTGATCCGCGTGGAGATGGGGCCGCTCAAGCTCGGCGATCTGGTGCCGGGGCGTTGGCGGCCGCTTACGGCCGGCGAGGTCAAACTGCTCACGGGCCAGCGCGTCCCTCGCCCGGAGCGGCGGGCCGACTCCAGAAAGGCGCCGGCTTCGCGCAGCCGCAACTCCGCTCGTGCCTCACGGCCCTCGGAGCGGAAGAAGAGGCGTCCGTAGACGATGTGCAGACCTTCGACCATTGCCATAGATGGGCCGGCCGCTTCAGGCAAAAGCACGCTCGGATATTACCTGGCGCAGCGGCTTTCATACCTCTACCTCGATACCGGCGTGTTGTATCGCGCCGTCACCTGGGCGGCTTTACAGCAAGGGGTGGCGATCACCGATGAGGCGCGCATCACCCTCCTGGCGGAAGAGGTGAAGATTGACGTTTTTCCACCTGCAGAGGAGGACGGACGGCAGTACACCGTCAGAATTGGGAACACCGACATCACCTGGGCGATTCGCACGCCCGACGTAGATCGCGCCGTCTCCCCGGTCTCGGCCTATCCCGGAGTCCGCGCGGCACTTACCCGGCAGATGCGGCGGATTGCGGCGCCGGGGCACGTCGTCATGGTCGGGCGTGATATTGGCACGGTCGTCTTGCCCGATGCGGACCTCAAGATCTACGTCGTCGCCTCGGCAGAAGCGCGCGCGCGGCGTCGCTTGCGGGATCGCCTGCAGCAAGGCTGTCCTTCTTCCTATGAGCAGATCCTGCAGGAAATTCGCCGCCGCGATGAGATAGATAGCAGCCGTGAGGCCGCGCCGTTGCGCCCGGCGGAGGACGCGATTCTCTTCGACACGACCGCCCTGAGCATCGAGCAGATGCTCGCCGCGGCGGAACAGCTGGTAGACGCCTGCGCCTGCAAGGCGTCCGCGTGAGCACGTGTTATGGATCCAGTTAGTGGGGAGGTAAGGGAATGGCGACAGCACTGGTGATCAAGGAAACCGTATTGCAGCAGTGGGAGAAACGCGCCAAACGCGCCCGCAAAAAACTCGCACGTTTGGAAAATAGGATCGAGCACGAGCGCTATGAACTGGAGATTGCCCGGCGCTTGCTCCCGAAGGCCATAGATGAAGACAGCCGCGACGCCTGGCGGATCCACGTCGAGGTGCTCGAATCGGTAGTGATGTACACCGAAGGGTGCATCGCCGAGGAACTTGCGGAGCTGGCTCTCTGTGACGCTATGCTCGCCGAAATCCGCGCCGATTTGGGGGCAGAAGGGGTGTAGCGGCGTAGAAGGAGCCGGGTGCATGACAAGCCAGCAATCTGTTTTGGACGAGATTGAGCGGTTGGATGCCGAACTGCAAGCGCATTTCCAACCGCAAATTGCGTTGCGCCCGCAGCTGAATCGGTCGTTGGTCAGCTTTCAGGCGAACAAGTCTCGTCCTATTTATCGCTGGTACAAGTACAAAGAGGCCTTTTCTGCTGCTTTGGTCGAATATTTGCTCTCCACATATGCGATCCACGAAGGCCCGTTGCTCGATCCCTTCGCCGGCAGCGGGACGGCGCTTTTTGCTGCCGCCGCTCATGGTCTGGATGCAGACGGCATCGAATTGTTGCCGATAGGACCGCAGATCATCCAGACAAAATTGTTGTTGGAGAGCGCCTTTACGCCTGAAGATTTCGAGCGCTTGCGTGTTTGGGCCGTTGAGAAACCCTGGGAGCGCAGCGCTGACCGCGTCGCCCTGCCGGAATTGCGCATCACGCGCGGCGCCTACCCTGCGCCTGCGCAAGAGGCCATTGAGCGTTACCTGGGCGCGTTATCTGGCGAAGCTCCTCAGGTCCAGGCCGTGCTGCGTTTTGCGCTGCTATGCATTTTGGAAAGCGTGAGTTACACCCGCAAGGATGGGCAATATTTACGGTGGGATTACCGCTCTGGCAGGATGAGAGGCAAAAAGCGCTTTGATAAAGGCGAGATCTTGGATTTCGGCCCGGCGATCGCCGAAAAGATCGGCGAGATCGTTGCCGATGTCACCATGCCGCCAATGCAACTTGATCTTTTCGCCCAACCGACGCGCAATGGCGCGATTACATTACATTGCGGCTCCTGCCTGGAATTGTTGCCCACGTTACCGGGTGCTGCCTACAGCGGCATCATTACTTCCCCGCCCTATTGCAATCGCTATGATTACACCCGCACTTATGCGCTTGAACTTGCATTATTGGGGGTTGGAGAGCGGGGAATGCTGGAACTGCGTCAAACCTTGCTTAGCGCTACGGTCGAAAATCGCGCCAAAGATCTGCTGAGCATTCACGCCGGTTGGGGCGAAGCGCTCAGCGTTGCAGACGATCAAGCGTTGTTTCAGGCCATCTTACGTTATTTGGAAGGACTCAAGCAAACAGGGGAGCTCAACAACGCCGGGATTCCGCGCATGGTGCGGGGCTATTTTTACGAGATGGCTTGCGTCATTGCAGAATGTGCTCGGGTGTTGCGCTCTGGTGCGCCGCTGTTCATGGTCAACGACAACGTACGGTATGCCGGTGCGAGCATCTCCGTGGATTTGATCCTTTCCAGTTTTGCCGAAAGGTTAGGGTTTACCATAGAGAATATCCTTGTCCTGCCTGACGGTAAAGGGAACAGCAGCCAACAAATGGGCAAACATGGGCGCGAGCCTCTGCGGAAATGTGTGTATGTATGGAGAAAGCGATGAGTGCCTCCCCGCCTTATCTGGATCACCTCACCGGTAGTCACGATCTTGTCACTACTTATGAAGTCACCCGCGCCGGCTTTGTGGCTGCTGCTCTTGAAAAGAACAAATTGGCGGATCCGTTTGTTGTCGAAGCGCGCACTTTACGTGTAAAAGCAGCGCGGGCTCGCGCCCCACAAGATCTTTTGGCCATTGCTGACATACAGTCCGCATTGTTGACCGCCGCGGGCGTGTCGAATAAAGCGTTGGTGCATTTACGTCAGGAAGATTATGCTGAAATAATCAGTGAATTTATCCAAAACTTTTTGGAGCCAGCGGGCGATAAATTCGTTGAAGAATTGGTGTACAGATTCTTGCTGGTTCGTGGGGACACGCTTGGCGGTAAAATCAGGAATCTGGCAGGGACATGGGCGCAACGTCGCCTGATACGCTACATCATTGCAGATTTGAGCCTCGCGGGACGTCCCTATCATTGGCTACAGGGCGTCAGTGGCAAATGGCGAAGTCACATCGAAGCGCCTGTTGTAGACGACCTGCGTGGTTTCAGCTGGCAAGTTCGAGATCAGCATCGCGTGTTGCTCTTCAACCGCAAAATCCCTCTCATCAAGAACGAGGCAGAAGCCCTTCAAGGCAATCGGGGGAAAAGTGTAGACCTGTGCTTGTTTGACAGTCGTGAGGAAGATTTTGCTGATCATTCCCTGGCCAGACAAATTTACGCCACGCCGGAGCTTTATCTGGCGCTTGGTGAACTGAAAGGCGGCATTGACCCGGCTGGTGCGGACGAGCATTGGAAGACTGGTTTTTCGGCCTTGCGTCGTATTCGTGGCTCTTTTAGCCGTATGAACTGCACACCGCATGTCTTTTTCATCGGCGGGGCCATAGAAGAGAGCATGGCAGATGAAATCTGGGGGCTATTGCAGAGTGGCGAACTCACCAATGCCGCGAATTTAAACGACGAAGCTCACATGGTTTCGCTTACCCGTTGGCTATGTATGCAACCTGTAACGCAATAAAAGCCTTCACCGTTTTCTGATCGAGTGAACGGCTTGCCAGACAAAGGAGTTGACGATGACCCCATCCTATGACGTGATGATCCTCGGCGGAGGCCCCGGCGGCTACGTGGCCGCGATCCGCGCTGCGCAGCTGAGCTTGAAGGCCGCTGTGGTGGAGCGTGAGCATCTGGGCGGCGTGTGCCTGAATTGGGGCTGTATCCCCACCAAGGCGCTCTTGCGTAACGCCGAAATCGCTCGCCTGGTCACCGGCGGCGGCAAGGAATTCGGTTTCACGGCGGAGAATGTGACCCTGGACTACGCCGCCGCCGTCGAGCGCAGCCGCAAAATCTCCGCGCGCCTGGTCAAGGGCGTGGAACTCCTCATGCAGAGCCATGCCATTGACGTGCTGTGGGGCGTGGGCCGGCTCACCTCGCCTACTACCGTCGAGATCGCCGCGAAGGACGGCGTGCAGACGCTCGAAGCGCCGCACATTATCCTGGCTACCGGCTCGCGGGCGCGGCTTATCCCCGGCGTAGAGGCCGACGGCGAGACGATTCTCACTGCCCGCCACGCGCTGGAGCGCCGTGAGCTGCCCGCCTCCGCCGTCATCATCGGCGCGGGGCCGATTGGATTAGAATTCGCCACGATCTGGGCCGCTTACGGCGCGCAGGTGACGGTGGTGGAAATGCTCGAGCACCTCCTGCCGGCGGAAGACGAGGACGCCGCCAGGGAGCTGGCCCGGGCGCTTAAGCGGCAGAAAATCAAGACATTGGAATCCACCCGCGTCGAAAGCCTTACCAGGACCGCAGCAGGAGTCGCCGTCCGCGTGATCGGGCCGAAGGGCGAGGCGACGCTCGAAGCCGAGGTCGCGCTGGTCGCCATCG
>JAAZNO010000372.1 GCA_012798275.1 Chloroflexota bacterium | reverse complement strand
CCCTCGATCTTGCCCTGCACCAGGCACAACTCCCGCATGTCAACCTCCCGGCCGCCCAAAGCGACGTGAGCCGGAGGGTCCATTTCCCTTCTAGGGGCGTCTCCCAGGAAGGAAGAGCGGACATAGGTGTACATAGCCCCCTGTCAAACAGCGCCACCGCCGGCTGTCCCTCAATTTCGACGGTTTTGATGGTGCGTGCCATCTTGCCTCCCGCAGGTTTGGGCCTTACCGCCAACGACTCAAAGACTTCGCAAGTCTGTGCCGCGCTTCAAGTCTCGTCGTAGTACCGGTTGCATTGACAGAAATCTCCCCTATAATAACTCCATCCAGGCCCTTTTGTGGAATACGTGGTCTTGCTAAAACATTGTAGCACAAAATTCCCCCAATGCGTATTCTCTCAGGTAAAATGTTACTGAAGGGGGACTGATTCTCTCAAAAGAAAACGTTACCGGAGGTAGACATGAAAACAGGAGTAGAACAGCTGACTTTGGACGAACGCTTGAAGTATTTGCGCATCATGCGTGCCCGGTACCAACAAGCCGATCGCCAGACCAAGACCGCCTTGTTGGATCAAATGGTGGCCGTCACCGGGCTCCATCGCAAGAGCGTACTGCGGCAACTCGGCGGAGATTTGCAACGCCATCCGCGCTCCACGGAACGTAGCGCTACGTATGGCCCGGAAGTACAAGCGGCCTTAACTTCTTTCAACCCGTCTTGCACCTGGCCGAGAAAACTTATACCCCAGCACAAGACGCACAACCCGCGCGGTTGCACCGCCAACATGATCAAGCCCGTCCGCCGCTCCAGCGACTTCTGGAGACCGAGGTGCTGACCGCGACGCAACAAGCGGCATGAGTCGCCCAACTATGTATTATACGGACTATAATATCCAGCCGTATCTATTCTGTTGCCATCTACTTGTATATATCTACCCCTATATCACCTTCTCTGCCCCTGACCGGTCGCGCGGCCCCAAGTGCACTACCTGCTGGCGGAGCGCTGTCTCCTCAATCCCCACGCGAATGGCGACCACTTCTGGCGGCTGCCATTCGCACTTTTCTACGATCAGCGCCACCGTCTTGTAGCGCTGGCGCTTTTGCGCATCTACCGATACCGCATACCTGGTGGCCCTGGCAACAACGTCAAGCGGGCTCGCATCGGTCAGCTCCGACGCTGGTCAGGGGATGTTTTGCATTTATAATGATAGGGACAAATTTGCATAAAGTCAACAGACAGCAGAGTCTTTGCGGGGACTATCAGCTGACCCATGGAGAAACCGCAGGGCGCTCACCTGATTTCCTGGCCGGGTGGCCTGCATCTGGCGTTGATCCCTGGACGCAAAGTTGAATGATGGAACGAGAACGTCTGGATGTATTGTTGGTAGCGCGGGGGCTGGCGGAATCCCGCAGTCTGGCGCAACGGCTCATCGGCGCGGGCGAGGTGCTGGTGGATGGCCGGGTGGTGGACAAGCCCGGCGCGCAGGTGCCGATGACCGCGACGTTGACGCTGGCTGCCCGGCCGCGCTTCGTGAGCCGCGGCGGTGAGAAGCTCGACGCGGCCCTGGAACGTTTCGCCATCCCCGTGGCGGGGCGCGTCGCGGCGGACATCGGCGCTTCGACGGGCGGCTTCACCGATTGCCTGCTGCAGCGCGGCGCGCTGCGGGTCTACGCCCTGGATGTGGGATACGGTCAACTCGCGTGGACACTGCGCCAGGATCCGCGTGTTGTGGTGTTGGAGCGCACCAATGCGCGTTACGTGACAGCGCTGCCGGAGCGGGTGGACCTCATCGTCTCCGACGTCTCCTTCATCTCCGTGCGGCTGATCTATCCGACGGCGGTGCGTTGGCTGCGCGAGGGTGGGGAGATCGTCTCCCTCATCAAACCGCAGTTCGAGGCGGGCCGTGCGCAGGTGGGCAAAGGGGGCGTGGTGCGCGACCCCGCCGTACATCGGCAGGTGCTGGTAGAGGTCTGTGCGGCGCTGGCGGAGCTGGGATTGGGCCTGCGCGGGCTGATGGTCTCCCCGCTGCTGGGCCCGGCAGGCAACCTCGAGTTCCTGGGATGGTGGCAGCCCGGGGTGGCAGGAGATGACGTCCCGGCATGGATCGAGCGGGCGTTGCAAGAAGCGCTCGCACGTTGAGGCGTCGCCAGCAACTCCAGAATCGTGGTACAATGCAGACGGGCCGGGTTCGTGCGTGGGACGGCAGCGAGGGAGCCGGGCCGCGGGCATGGTTCCGGCTTAAGACTTATGGACTCATGAATGGCATGAATGGCATGAATGGCATGAATGGCATGAATGGCATGAATGGCATGAATGGCATGAATGGAAGGAAGTTTTGATCCATGGATCCTTCACGGATTCGGAATTTCAGCATCATTGCGCATATTGATCACGGCAAGTCCACGCTGGCCGATCGCCTGTTGGAAGTGACCGGCACCGTGGATGCGCGGCAGATGGCAACGCAATCGCAGCTGCTGGACAGCATGGAGCTGGAGAAGGAGAAGGGCGTCACCATCAAAGCGTCGGCGGTGCAGATGCACTGGCAGGCGGCTGACGGCGAGACGTACGAGCTCAATCTTATTGACACGCCGGGACATGTGGACTTCGCCTACGAGGTCAGCCGCGCGCTGGCCGCCTGCGAGGGGGCGTTGCTGGTCGTGGACGCGACCCAGGGCATCGAGGCGCAGACGCTGGCCAATCTTTACCTGGCGCTGGAGAACGACCTGGAGATCATTCCGGTCATCAACAAGATTGATTTGCCGACGGCGCAGGTGGAGGCCGTGGCAGCGGACGTGGCCGAGCTGTTGGGCATTCCGGTCACGGAAGTGTTAGCGGTCTCGGCCAAGGAAGGGACGAACGTCCCGCTCGTGTTGCAGGCGATCGTGGATCGCGTCCCCCCGCCGCCGGCAGCGGATGTCAACGCGCCGCTGCAGGCCCTGATTTTCGACTCCCATTACGATTCCTACAAGGGCGTGATTGCCTACGTGCGCCTGCGCGAAGGGCGGGTGAACCGCGACACGGTGCTGTTGATGCTGGCGACGGGGGCCAGGACGGAGCCGGTGGAGGTGGGGGTGTTCACGCCGGAGATGACCCCGGTTGCGGAGCTCTCCGCCGGCGAGGTGGGCTACATCGCTACCGGGCTCAAGTCGGTGCGCGAGGCGCGGGTCGGCGATACAGTCACCGACGCGCGGCGTCCGGCGGCTGAGCCGTTGCCGGGCTACAAACCGGCAAAGCCGATGGTCTTTGCGAGCCTGTATCCCTCGGAGGCGGATGATTACGCTAACCTGCGGGACGCGCTGGAGAAACTGCAGCTCAACGATGCGTCGCTCACGTTCACGCCGGAGACTTCGAAGGCGTTGCAGTTTGGCTTCCGCTGTGGATTTTTGGGCCTGTTCCACATGGAAATCATCCAGGAGCGGTTGGAGCGCGAATACGGGCAGGATCTGGTGGTGACGGCGCCCAGCGTGGCCTATCAGGTGCTGTTGCGGAATGGCGAGGAGCTCGAGATCCATCGCCCGGCGGATTTGCCCGATCCCACCCTGGTCGCCGAGGTCCGTGAGCCGTGGATGAAGGTCCAGGTCATCACACCCAGTGAATACCTCGGCGCGCTGATGGAGATTTTCCGACGCAAGCGCGCGAATTTCCTGCTCACCGAAACGCTTGACAAGCGGCGCGTCCTGCTCACCTTTGAGGTGCCGTTGGCGGAGATGGTGATTGATCTGCATGATAAGATCAAGTCGGCGACGCGGGGGTATGCTTCGATGGATTACACTTTCGATAGCTATCGTGCGGATGACCTGGTGAAAGTGGACATCCTGGTCAACCGGGAGCCGGTGGACGCGCTGGCGATCATCGTGCATCGGGAGAAGGCCTACGAGAAGGGGTCGCTGCTGATCCGCAAGATGAAGGAAGTCATCCCGCGGCAGCTGTTTGAGGTGCCGATCCAGGCGGTCACGGGGGGCAAGGTGCTGGCGCGGGTGAACGTCCAGGCGCTGCGGAAGGACGTGCTGGCCAAATGCTATGGCGGCGACGTCACGCGCAAGCGCAAATTGCTGGAGAAACAGAAAGCCGGCAAGAAGCGGATGAAGATGCTGGGAACGGTCGTGTTGCCGCAGGAGGCTTTCCTGGCGATGCTCCGGCTGGACGAGGATTAAGGGCGCCGGGACAGCGAGGAGCGGGTTTTCATGAGTGTTTTGATCGAGCGCTGGTTGGAGATTCCGGTGTCGCGGCGTCGGCGGACGCTCCTGATCGTGGCGGGGGCGATTTTCCTGGGCGTCATCCTGTGGCACACCCGCACCGTGCTGTTGCCCTTCATGCTGGGGCTGCTGCTGGCCTATCTCCTGGCGCCGCTGGTGAAGGTCGTCGAGCGGGGCTGGCGCTGGGTCGGCGCGCGGCCTCGGTTGCGTTTCTTCCGCCGGGCGGCGCGGCCTCTCGCGTTGGTGCTGACTTACCTGCTGGTCATTGCCGCGCTGGTAGGATTTTCGGCGTTGATCGTGCCCATCCTGAGTCAACAGGGGCAGACGCTGTGGGAGGAGCGCGAGAGGGTGTTAGACTACCTCACGGGTCTCGGCGACAGCCTCATCGCGCAATATCGGCTATTGCCGCCGCAGGTCCAGACGCAGATTGATGAGACCCTCAGCCGTTTCACGGGCCAGCTCGGCGTCATCATCCAGCAGGCCTTGAGCGGCACCGCCATCGCTATCTCGTACACGGTCACCTTCGTGTTGGCCGTCTTGCTCATTCCCTTCTGGACTTTTTATCTGCTGTTGGATGCGGAGCGGCTGACGCAATCGGCGAAGCACAACATCCCCTCGGTGATTCGGGAGGACGTGCTCAAAATCATGACGCTGGCAGACGCCGCGTTCGGCTCGTATTTGCGGGGGCAATTGTTTCTCGGCCTGATCATCGGCTCGGTTTCGGCGATCGCGTTTACCATCATGGGGGTGCGCTTTTCGCTGTTTCTGGGGATGGTGGCGGGCGCCTTCGAGTTGATCCCCAACATCGGCCCGCTGCTGGGAGCGATTCCGGCGGTGTTGGTGGCGCTCACCCAAAGTCCAATTCTGGCGTTGTGGGTGGCGTTATACGCGCTGGGCATTCAGCAAGTGGAGAACCTCTTCATCACGCCGCGGGTAGTCGGGCGGAGCGTCAAGCTGCATCCGGTGGTGGTGATGGTGGTGCTGGTGATCGGCAGCGAGTTAGGTGGACTGGCGGGCCTGTTCCTGGCGCCGGTGGCGACCGCGGCGTTGCGGGACCTGTTCCGCTACCTGTATTACCGTTCGGGCGACGTGCCCCTTTCGCCGGAAGAGGCGTTGGACAGAGTCTGGCACGAGAAGCACTTTGATCTCAAAGTGTGAACGGCTTGTCAAAATCGTGAAATGCGGTATAATCTTGATGGCTGGCGGGGCGTAGCCCAGTTTGGCTAGGGCGCTACAATGGGGTTGTAGAGGCCGACGGTTCAAATCCGTCCGCCCCGACAGGAAAAAGGAGATGTCCGTTCTTATTGTGAAGACAATGAGGACGGACATCTTTGTATTACATTTGTGGCAAGTGCTCTTTAAGTTCTTCAGGTATGATTTTCCTGAGGAGTGCTGCCATGGATGATTCAGCGCTTTCTGGAAGCGTTCCGTCAAGACTGCTGTAAACTTCCCTGGCCAGTTCTTCTGTAGCCGCGGTGTAAACCTGCGTTACATTGGCTTGACGATTGATCAGCATCAGATTGCTCGTTGGCGTGTGTTGGAGAAGTCGTTTACGGAGAGCTTGACCTATCAGCGTCGCGAGAAGTGAGCGGGGTGTGAGGAATTCTGAGGCAAACGTGGCCCGCGTTTGCCTTATTTGTTTTTGTCCATATACTAAATTGTGTGCCAGTTGGGCAAATGATAAAAGATCGCCCTATGGCTCGAAGTGTAGGTTTGGCGTATTTGCAGAATGAGGACTGTGGTGGTGAAGATTCTGAGTCAACTTAAACCCAATGCGATTGTTCGCAGCCCGCTGTTCTCTGAACCGCTCAAGGTACTGGTGGTGATGCCGCTGGGCGCAACGACCAAACTGATCGGGCAGGGCATGCACACAAATCAGGTGCATGAGGCGATCCTGACTGCGGCGCAGCTGGCGACGCTGGACATCGCGCCGGAAGAACCGCCAGGCGACGGCGACCCGTTACGTTTCCGCCTGGCGATTGAGGCGCTGCGCCTGGGATTGGCTTACGAATATGACCCGTACTTCGCGCTCTCCATTGCGCGGATTGATCCCCTGCCACACCAACTGGAAGCTTCGCTGATTCGTTCGGCCCAAGCGCTGACACGGCTGTGTTTGGTGCTGGCCGTTGCCACGCTCTATCTGGTGGCCCAGGGAACTGAAGTTGTGGCCCACGGCAAACGACGCTGGGTAGACCCGCATTG
>JAAZNO010000371.1 GCA_012798275.1 Chloroflexota bacterium | reverse complement strand
GCATTTGCCGATCGCACGGGCTGGAAGAGGCGGATCCTCACGCTCGGCCTGATTCTGACGGGCGTGGCCATCTTTTTACTGCGGGGCGCGTGGACGTTTGCGCTCATTCTGCCCGTCGTGGTGTTGATGTCTGTGGTGCAGAGCGTCGCCACCCCCATTGCCGATAGTCTCGTGGCGCGGATGGCGGTGCGTTACCAGGTGGACTACGGCAAGCTGCGGCTATGGGGCTCGTTGGGTTTTGCGCTCACGGCGTTGGCGACGGGCGCTATCTGGCAACGCGAGGGCTTCGAAGCGATGTTTATTGTCGGCGCCCTCGTGTTCGTGCCGGTGGTGCTCGTCGCTCAGGGATTGGAGGAAGCCCGCCTTGACCGGCAGGAGGAACGTGCGCCCTTGCGGAATCTGCTCCGTGATCACGGCCTCCTCGCGCTGATGATCGCCAATTTCCTCATCGGCGCGGGCGAAGGGCTTTACGTCACTTTTTCCGGCGTCTACATGGACGTCCTGGGCGGGGCGGAATGGATGATCGGGGGGCTTTTTGGCTTCTCGGCGTTGGCGGAGCTGCCGGGGATGCAGTTTGTAGGAGCGCTGGCCCGGCGTATCGGCAAACCGCGCACGCTCATCATTTCTTATGCGTTGATGGCGCTGGCGTTCTTTGGTTACTCCCTGTCTCACTCGCCGGTGATTTTGCTGCTGTGGGCAATGCTGAAGGGCATGGGGTTTGGCCTGTATTTCCCCACCACGGTGAGCCTGGGCGATGAGCGCGTGCCGGAGTCCTGGGCCTCAACCGTCCAATCGCTGTTGATGGCGTTGGGGTGGGGGCTGGCGCCGTTGATCACTATCCCCCTGGCGGGCTGGCTTTCCGACACGTTAGGGCTGGGGCGGGTTTTCGGGGTCGCTGCCGGGCTGGAATTGCTGGCAATCCTGGTGTTGAGTCTGGCGCTGCTGCGGGGGGCGTTCGCTGTCGCGCCGTTGGTGGATTCTCCCGCTGAGGGTTAAGACGTCGGCGGGACAGGCCGATTTTAGCCGGTGGCTGAACAGTTACGAGTCAAATTTATGGGCGAGGTGGAAAATGCGCATCTGTGTGGTCGGCGGGACGGGGAATATCAGCACGGCGTTCGTGAAATTGCTGTTGGCGCAGGGACATGAGGTCACCTGCTTCAATCGGGGGAAGAGCGCGGCGTTGCCTGAAGGGGCACGGCTACTCCAGGGGGACCGTTCCAACCGTGCGGATTTCGAGGCGCGGATGCAGGCGGAACACTTCGACGCCGCCATTGACATGATCTGCTTCAACCGTGAGGACGCCCTGAGCAGCATCCGCGCCTTCCGCGGCGTCGGGCACTTCGTCATGTGCTCGACGGCCTGCACCTACGGCATTGACTCCGATTGGCTGCCCGTGACCGAGGATCACCCGCTGCGCCCCATCACGGCCTACGCCTGTAACAAGGCCGCGGCAGATGCGGCGTTTATGGAAGCCTACTACCACGAGGGATTTCCGGTCACTATCATCAAACCTTCGACGACGTATGGCCCCCGGCAGGGTTTGCTGCGGCAGATTGCGACGGAGTTCTCCTGGCTCGACCGCATCCGCAAGGGGAAGCCGCTCGTCGTCTGTGGCGACGGCAATGCGCTGCATCAGCACCTGCATGTGGACGACGCTGCCCTCTGTTTTGCGAACGTCATCGGCAAGGCACATTGCATCGGACAGACCTACAACATGGTGCGACGCGGCTTCACGACCTGGGCGGATTATCACCGGACGGCGATGCGCGTGTTGGGCCGGGAGGTGGACCTCGTCGGCGTGCCGCTCGCCGATCTGCGCGCCTTCGACATCCCCGGCTTTGCCATCTGTGAGGAGATCTTCGCCCATCACGTGTACTACAGCGCGGACAAGCTCTTCCGCGACGTCCCCGAATTCCAGCCGCACATCTCTTTGGAAGACGGCATGGCGCAGGTCATCGCGGCGCTCGATCGTGAGGGGCGGATTCCCGATTCCGATGCGGTGGAGTGGGAGGATCGCATCCTCGCGGCGCAGCGGCAGGTGCGGGCTGCGGCGGGAAGGCGGGACGGCTAAGGCCAGCAGACAAAATTTCATACAACCCCGTGCCCCCGGCGCCTTCGTGTGAAAATTACTTTCCTGGAGGTTGGGCCCCCGATGCAGCTTTACTTCATTCGCCATGGACAATCTGAAAACAATCTTCTGTGGGACCAGACCGGGTCGGACGCCGGGCGCAGCTCCGACCCGGAGTTGACCGACGTAGGGCGGCAGCAGGCGGCGCACCTGGCGGCGTTTCTCGCCGCACCCGGCGTCGCTGGCGGCAACTCAGTCGCGGCCAGCCATAACCTCAGTGGCTTTCATCTCACGCATCTCTATTGCAGTCCCATGCTGCGGGCGATCGAGACGGCCTTGCCCGTCGCCCGCGCGCTGGGATTACCGCTCGTCGTTTGGGAGGACCTCCACGAGACGGGCGGTGTCTTCTACACCGACGTGGAAACGCAAGCGCAGATCGGCCTGCCGGGGACCACCCGCGCCGGGTTCGTGGCGCGTTTCCCGGAGCTGCTCCTGCCGGAAGGCGATTGGGACTCTGGCTGGTGGAATCGCCCTTTTGAGCCCTACGCGGAGCGTCCCCTGCGCGCGCGGCGAGTGCTGCAGACGCTCCTGGAGCGGCACGGCGACACGGACGACCGCGTCGCCATGGTCAGCCATGCGGGATTTTACAATCACCTGCTGCGGGCCATCCTGGATTTACCGGCGGAAGCTCCCGTCTGGCTGGAGCTGCAGAACACCGCTGTCACCCGCATTGACTTCCAGCCGGAGATGCTGCCTCTGGAGCCCATTCGGCTCGTCTACACCAACCGCGTGGATTTTCTTCCCAAGTCGCTGCTGACCTAGCCGTCCCTTTTGCGCCGGAGAGCGCCGGGGGATGAATTTCCTTCCGAAGCGGCTGATGCTATAATAGTCATACGTGCGAAGGTGCGAACGGGGACACGTGCACATGTGTGAACGTAAGTGATTTGCCATTTTCGCAGGAGACGCCAGGTGCTGACGTCCATCATCCAAGGCTGAAAATGTGAGTCGTGAGCAGCGACGGCGACGGCTCACGGGTTCGACACGAGCCCACCGCGCTGAAGCGCGGTGTTTGAGGACGTAGTAGCCCCGGGGGCCAGGAATTTCTAATCTTATTCGTGAAATTCATGTTTATTCGAAGCCATTTTCGAAGGAGGCCCACCTATGTTTTCCAAAATCATCACCATGGAACAGCACATTCTGGAGCAGGAACGCGCCTACCCCGAAGCGACGGGAACGTTCACCAATCTCCTCTACGACATTGCCCTGGCGGCCAAAATTATCTCACGCGAAATTCGTCGCGCTGGCCTGGGCGACATCATCGGCAAGGCGGGCACCGTCAACGTTCAGGGTGAGGAGCAGATGCGGCTGGACGTCTTCGCCAATGAGACCTTCATCCGCATGAACAGCTACACCGGGCGCGTGGGTATCATGGCGACGGAGGAGCTCGAAAGCATCGTCAGCATCGTGCCCGGCAACCCCGCTATGGCGGGAGGCAAGTACGTGCTCATCTTCGACCCCGTGGATGGCTCTTCCAACATCGCGGCGAACGTGAGCGTGGGGACGATCTTCTCGATCTATCGCCGCAAATCACCCCTGGGGGCGCCGGGGGTAGTGGAAGATTGCCTGCAACCGGGGCGGGACATGGTCGCCGCGGGCTATGTCCTTTACGGTTCGAGCACCATGCTGGTCTACACGGCCGGCAATGGGGTGCATGGCTTTACCTTAGAGCCGGATCTCGGCGAGTTCTTGCTCTCGCATCCGGACATTCACATGCCCGCACAGCCCCATTACAGCAGCGCCAACATCGCATATGAGCGCTACTGGAGTCCCGGTGTGCAGCGGTTCCACCGTTACCTGCAGGGGATGGAGCCGGAGGAGCCGCCGGCGGAGCTCTCGTCGCGCTACGTCGGCTCGCTGGTGTCGGATTTCCACCGCAACCTGCTGCATGGCGGCGTCTTCTACTATCCCTTGAGCTATGCCGACCCTGACAGGCCGCGTCCCAAATTGCGCCTGCTCTACGAGGCCGCGCCCCTGGGGGTCATTGCGACCAACGCGGGCGGCTACGCCTCGGATGGGATGCAGAACATCCTGGACATCGTTCCCACGGATTTGCACCAACGCACGGCGCTCTTCATCGGCGACCGGACGCTGGTGCAGAAGGCAGAGGAGTACATTCGGAAGTATGGGTGAGGGACGATCTCCAAGGAGTTGGCATGTTCCTGCGGCACCCCATCGGGGACGAAAATGTGAGTGGTGAGTCGTGCTCGCAGGCTACGACGACTCTCTTCTCACGGTTCACTGCTCTCTATTTTGAAGGGGGTTACAGATGATTGAAAAGAAGGGCTTCGGACGCACGGGACACATGAGCACGCGCACGCTCTTTGGGGCGGCGGCGCTCGGCAATGTGACGCAGGAAGAGGCGGATCAGGTCCTCGCGCTGCTGTTGCGCTACGGCGTCAATCACATTGACACCGCCCATTCCTACGGTCAGGCGGAACTGCGCATCGGGCCATGGATGCGCGAGCACCGCGATGAATTCTTCCTGGCGACCAAGACGGAACAGCGCACGTACGAGGGCGCCTGGGCGGAGCTGGAGACCTCGCTGCAACTGCTGCAGACCGATCACATTGATCTCTGGCAGATGCACGTCCTCATCACCGAGCAGGACTGGCAGACGGCGATGGGGCCTGACGGCGCGCTGCAGGCCTTCATCCAGGCCCGCGATCAGGGGATCGTGCGCTTCCTGGGAGTCACCGGGCACGAGCTGGTCGCGCCGCGGATGCACCTGCGCAGCCTCGAACGCTTCGACTTTGACACAGTTTTGCTGCCCTACAACTACGTGCTGATGCAGAATCCGCAGTACGCCGCCGATTTTGAGGCGCTGCTGGCCGTCTGCGCCAGCCGCAACGTCGCCGTACAGACCATCAAATCGCTCTGCCGGCGCCCCTGGCCGGCGGACACGGCGCGCAATCGGAGCACCTGGTATCAGCCGTTGGAGGCGCCGGCAGCCATTGACCAGGCCGTTCACTGGGTGCTAGGCGACGCGCGTGTCTTTCTCAACACCGTGGGCGACATTCACCTGCTGCCGCTGGTGCTGGACGCGGCGGCGCGCTTCGAACGACGTCCTACCGCGGCGGAGATGGCGGCGTTGGTCGAAGCGCAGGGCATGGCGCCGCTGTTCGTGTGAGCGCGATTCGCATTCCTGGCGCGTCAGGATGATCGCACGCGCGTGTAGGGAGACGTGGCTCATCGTCGAAAACTGCAACGCTTCGGAGTGCTCTGCGCGGCGCTGGCGGCGCTTTTGCTGCTCGCCGGCGCCTTGCGCACCCTCACGTTGACCTCGGGACGCCCGTTAGCGCTCGATTTCTCGTGGCTCCTGCGGTTTGAAACCTACGAGGGCGAGCTGCGCGCGGAGTGGTTGTTCGTCGCGGTGCGGCTGCTGGTGTTGATCGCCCTGGTGCTCGCGCCGTTGGCGCTCATCGTGGCGCTGGTCGATCGGCGCTTGCGACGGCGCGTCCTGCGGGGCATGGTGTCCGTGGGGATGCTTTTTCTCCTGGCACGGGCGATCCAGAACGCGGAGCGCCCTCCCTTTGAGTCGCAGGAGCCGCTCGCTGAAGAATCCGCGATTCCCCAGGCTGACGCGCTGGCAGGGGACACGTTTTCGGCCCCGGCGGGATGGGTGGTCTGGTCGGTGAGTGGGGGGATCGCGCTGTTGGCGATCGCCGTGGTGGGCGGCGGCCTGTGGATGCTTTGGCAACGCCATCAACCGCAGCCGGCGCCGCTCGAATTGCTGGCGCAGGAGGCCGGGGTCGCGCTCGAGGCCCTGCGGGAGGGCGGCGACCTGCGCGCCATCGTCATCCGCTGTTACGCCGAAATGGAGCGGGTGGTGGCGACGACGCGCGGCGTGCAGCGGCAGGACGCGATGACCGCGCGGGAGTTTGAACTGCAGCTGCAGCGCCTGGGGCTGCCTCAGGCGCCGGTGATGGAGCTGGTGCAGCTCTTCGAGGCGGCGCGCTACGGCAGGCGCGCGCCGGGCGCGCTGGACGAGCAACGCGCTATCGCCAGTCTGAGCGCCATCGTCTCCGCCTGCCGGGGAGTCCGATGAAGAAGTCCCCTCCGGTATTCTGGTGGCTCGCGGCGGCGCTGGGATTGCCGCTGGCGGCGTTGCTGGCCTGGTGGTGGCGCGCCTGGATCCGTGAGCTGGTGGTCGTCCCCCTGGCGTATTTCCTGTGGCTCGTGGGGCGCGTCTTTGAGAGCCTGCCGCAGCCCGTGATCTGGGGGGCGCTGGTGCTGGGCACCTTGCTGGTGGCGTTGCGGCTACTGGCGGGCAGCGTCGCCCCGCCGCCGACTGCCCGTGCGACCCCCCATCCCGGCGGACGGGTTTCGGAATGGCTGCGCTGGCTGCACCTGACCCGCCGCGGTGTCTATTCCCGGGACGGGCTGGCGCGTCACATCGGGGACACGGCGGTGGCGGTGTTGGCGTACCGGCAGCGTTGCACGCCGGGCGAAGTGCGCCTGCAGGTGCGCGAGGGGACGCTCGAGCTTCCCCCGCCGCTGGATGCCTACTTGCGTGCCGCGTTGGGACGGGGCACGTTGCGCCGCGGGGCCGCGCTTCCCAGGTTGTGGCCCTGGCGCGGACATCGGCCACAGCCCGAAGTCATCGGCGAGGTGGAGGCGATGCTGGACTACCTCGAAGCCGCGCTCGAGGCGGACGCGCCGGGGTC
>JAAZNO010000370.1 GCA_012798275.1 Chloroflexota bacterium | reverse complement strand
GGCCCTATTGCGTGAAGCAAAAAGACTGCAATATCTGATTGAGAGCCTGCTCCAGATTTCCCGCCTCGACCTGGGCAAAGTGGAGCCGCGCTTTGAGATGGTGGACATGAATCACATGGCGCTGACCCTGGTCAATGACCGGCAGCAGCTCTTCGCCAGCAAAGGGATCCAGCTGCGCTGCAGTCTGGCGTCGGCGCCGCTACCGATCATGGCCGACCCCGATCTGTTGGAGCAGGTACTCACCAATCTGCTCACCAACGCCATGAACTACACACCAGAGGGCGGGCAGGTAGAGATCACCACCCGCCTCGTCGAGGACAACGGCCAGCTCTGGGTCACCGCGGCGGTGAAAGACACCGGGCTGGGCATCCCGCCAGAGGAACAGGCCAGGCTGTTCCTGCGATTCCAGCGCGGCAGTGCGAGTGAAATCCTCAACGTGCCCGGCACGGGGCTGGGCTTGTCCATCAGCGCCGAGATCATGAAACTGCACCACGGGCACATTACCGTGGAGAGCGCCGTGGGCAAGGGCAGTGTTTTTACCGTCTGGCTGCCGGTGACTTCCTGACCTGACGAAAATACAGGCGCTGAACAGTCACAAAAAAAACAGCGGGGCGATTTTGTTCGCCCCGCTGTGGTTGATGCAGACTGGCTGTCTGTTACCAGGAACGGCCGCCGCTGCGACGGTCGCGATCCCCACCCCGGGGACGCCCACCGCCGCCGCCGCCAGGGCCACTGCGGAACCCACCGCCACTGCCGCCGCCGCGGTCCTCGCGCGGACGAGCGATGTTCACCGTGAGGTTCCGACCCTGGAACTCATAGTTGTTGAACTTGGTGATGGCTGCCTGCGCAGCTTCAGCCGTTTCCATCTCAACAAAGCCAAAGCCCTTGGAACGACCCGAATCGCGATCCTTGATCAATGCCACGGATTGCACAGCGCCGGCCTGAGCGAAGAGCTCGCGCAAGTCTTCTTCGGTAGTCGAATAGGGCAGATTGCCAACGTACAGTTTAGACTCCATTTCCTCAATTCTCCAGTTTTGTTTGATTGTTTGCCGGCCGGTGCTGTGAATGACAGATTCGACTTCCTACTCCTGACATACGACATGCTCATCCGGTACGGGCGCGTGAACGACAAGTTGAACCGATGGATAAAACCCCTCACTCTCAGAAGCGCTACCTTGTGCGCTATACAAATCAGGCCATAAAACTCCTTTCACTCAAACCAACGGCCCTTGTCCTGTGCGCCTTCCAGCTGCTGCCTGATAGTACAGTCCAACAAAACCTATTATACTCTAAACTACTCGAAATACAAGCAACTCAAGGAATGCCTTGGGAAATGAGACAGGCTCGCTGCTACGCCATCCTGAAATATCAGGGCGACGAGGTCGCAAAACTGACTTGCGGCTGATCGCGGGTGAGCAAGGCCACCCGCGTGTCTCCATTGCAAAAGCACGTGACGAGTTCCGATACCTCACGGCAAATGGCTTCGACCTCGCCACGAGTGACGGGCGGCAAGCCATCCACGTTGAACTCCAGCGCCCGCGTCTCCGGCGTGACGAGGGTGTGCTGCGCCTGTCGCCAGCTCCAGCGCCGGGTGAGGACGACATCCCCTTCCACAAAGATAAATTCGCCGGGCAGGGGATGTTCGAGCTCCTCGGAGCCAAAAGGGATGAAGACCTCCTCGCCGGTCGCCGGGCGCAACGCGATGTCTTGCGTCAACACGTCAATGGCGTGTCCGCCGATGGGCAGCAGATGCCGCAAGGAAATCACCGTGCCGATGTCCACCAGCGCGTTGATCGTGGGGAGG
>JAAZNO010000369.1 GCA_012798275.1 Chloroflexota bacterium | reverse complement strand
ACACTGGCCTGACGACGTTGACCAACTTTGCCGGCGGTGGCGTCACTGCGCCGTTTCAGGCGTCGCAGAATTGCGCCGGCGGTGTGGCGCCGGGCGAGAGCTGCCAATACTTTTTCCGCTTCACGCCGGGGGCGGCGGGCACATTCTCGACGACGTCGAATTCATCCACCAATGCCGGGTCGTTCAGCATTGTGCTGAACGGCAAAGGGCGGACATTTCTGCTCGGCTCCGGTCAGCGGGTGACGCCGCTTTCGATTGACTTCGGCCCGGTGGGCGTAGGTTACCGCAGCGGGCCACAGATCGTGACCCTCACCAATCAGAGCCTGTTCTCGTCTATCAGCAACTTTGCAGGTGGTGGGGTGCAGCCCCCGTTTTCCGCACAACAGAATTGCGCGGGGGGTGTACCGGGCGGCGGCAGCTGTCAGTTCTTCTATTACTTTGAGCCGACGGCTATCGGGACGTATACGGCCACGTCCCGTGTGTCCAACAGCGCCGGATCGTTCAGCATCCAACTGCGCGGTACGGGTATGGGCGCGGGGTTACATGTGACGCCGCTCACGCTTGACTTTGGACCGGTGCCGCTGTATACAACGAGCGCACCCCAGGCAGTGACCATCCGCAACACCGGCCTGACGACGTTGACCAACTTTGCCGGCGGCGGTGTTGGCCTGCCGTTTCAGGCGTTGCAGAATTGCGCCGGCGGCGTGGCGCCGGGCGCATCTTGTCGCTACTCTTTTCGCTTCGCCCCCATGGCCAGCGGCAGGCCTGCCGCCACCTCAAATTCGAGTACCAACGCCGGCTCATTTTCCATTCGACTGTATGGCGGCGAGATGATATCTGTCTTTCTGCCGCTCGTCATACGGCAGTGAGGTGACGGCTTAGCTCCCGCTGTGAGGCGCACCTCGCGCCTGGCGGGGCGTGCGCTCTGTGAATGGCGCACCATGGAAGACTTGCCTCAGCAAGGCAGAGTCAGAGCCATCAGGGTTTCAAACTTTCCTCCTGACTGAAGCGATGTTTAAGGACTTACGCAACCCTGGTCCAACGGCGGCAGAATAGGAGGGGGTGAACTGCGAAGATGGCGCTTGCATAAGTCCTGTGATTCCTGTTCTTTGAAGAAGTTGACATGTTCCTGCGGCATACTACCGAAAATAAAAATGTGAGTCGTGAATTGTGAGCCGTGACTGCGACAGCTCTCGACTCACGGCTCACGGCTCACTGCTCTCTATTTTTCGAGGAGAAAACTATGGTGAAGTGGTCGGATGGATACGTTCATGCGAATGGGCTGCGCCTGCATTATTATCGCACAGGCGGCGATAAACCTCAGGTCGTGATCAATCACGGCGCCGGCGATGACGGCCTGTGTTGGACGCGCGTTGTCAAGGAGTTGGAGCGTGAGTACGACGTGATCCTGCCCGACGCGCGCGGCCATGGAAAATCGGCTTCTGGCAAGGGGGATTACTCCACCCGGCAGCGGGTCGCCGATCTGGCGGGGCTGATCGAAGCCCTGAAACTGGATCGCCCGGTGGTGGGCGGTCACTCGATGGGCGCGGATACGGCCATGGGCCTGGCGGCGGAGTATCCGCACCTGACGCGCGGTGTTTTCCTCGAAGACCCGCCCATCATCCTGCCCGGCGAGTCGTTGGGCGGCGATCAAGTCATCAACCCGGACGAGATCGGCAAAATGATGGCGAAGTACATGCGGATGTTCAAACTCATGCCGCGCTTTGTGGCGCTCAACATGGCGCGGAAGGGAATGCCGACCTACCCGGATGACGAAATCCAACCGTGGCTTGACTCGAAAAGAAGGGTGAGTTTTGACTTTTTGAAGGCCATGGGGGGTGCGCTCATGGAATTCGCCGTCGCACCGTTGGACGTCATCTGCAAAATTCAATCACCTGTTTTGTTGATCATCGGCGACAAGGCCAAGATGTCCATCGTCTCGCCTGAAGCGGCGCAAAAAGCCGCCGAAGCCAACGCGAAGTTGCAGTTCATCCGCCTTGAAGGGGCGAGTCATGACATCCGCCGCACTCGCTTCGACGGCTACATGCCTGCGCTCCAGGAGTTTCTGGCAGAAGTGACGCGCGGGGCATGAGCTGCCTGTCGGCGCTGAATGCAAGGGAGGCGTGAAGCTGAAAGGGAAATCCCTCTTCTCTTTTGAAAGCAGGGCACGGCTGCGAGTAGCAGCAGTCCGATCAATCTATGCTGGACAAAATCGGCCTGAAGTTCGAGGTCGGCGCCTTCGAGGGATGTCCGTCTTCATTGTTAGATCAAGGGGGACGGACATCTTTTGTTATCCCTCCCTGTCAGATGTGCACAGGATTCCTGCCCGCGAGGCCTCCCGGCTTTTGGGCTTTTGCGATTCCGTGTTAAACTGTAGGGAGTGATCGTGTACAGTTCAAGGTTTCCGTCATCATTTATCGGCGGAATAACGGCGGAGGATGATCCGTGAGCCGGGAGCACGATTTGTGAAGGTGAGCCAGGTGGCAACGCCCCCTCAATAGCCGCTCTCACAGAAAATCGTAGCGCAGTGATAGCGATGAAGGGCATCATCTTGGATGGGGATGGTTTGACATCAGCGTTTCGGACATGGGGGAACCATGAGCGAATATCAATATTACGAATTTCAGGCGCTTGACCGCCCGTTGACGCGGGAAGAGCAGGAGGCGGTAGCCAGCCTTTCCAGCCGCGTGCAGCCGCACCCCCGGCGTGCGGTTTTTGTCTACAGCTACAGCGACTTTCGAGGCGACCCTGAAAAGGTGCTCGCGCAATACTACGACGCGATGTTCTACCTGGCAAATTGGGGCAGCCGCCATTTGCTGTTTCGCTTCCCCGCCGCGCTGGTGGATGTGACGGAGATGGAGCGTTACCGCGTGGCGACGGATGAGGATGACCTTTCTGAGGCCCTCACCGTGGAACAGCTTGGCGAGTACGTCGTCTTGGGCATCCGCCTGGACGAGGAAGAAAGCTTTGGTTGGGTGGACGGCGAGGGCTGGCTTGACCGATTGATCGGCCTGCGGGAAGAGGTATTGCGGCGCGATTACCGGGCGCTGTATCTGGCGTGGCTCAAAGGCATCACTCTGGAATACCACGTCAATCGGGAGGCGCTGGAACCGCCCATCCCACCGGGTCTCGCTGCGCTTACGCCGCCGTTACAGGCCTTTGTGGAGCTATTTGATGTGGACAAGGACTTGCTCGAAGATGCTACCAAGCGCAGCCCGGCCCTGAAGCCGGCGTGCCTCAGCCAGGCACGGCTGCGTCAGGCCATCCAGGGGATGACAGAGGAGGACAAAAACGCCTTCCTGTTGCGTTTGCTCGCTGACGAACCCCGCCTGTCGCTGTCCCTCTACCAACACCTGGGCTTCCTTCCTGCCCCCGCTGCGGGCGAGCACTCGCGTCGCACGGTCGGCGATTTGCTGACTTCCATCGGCCTGGATGATGACGAGGACGCGTAGAGCTCCGGCATTTATGTGAAGCCCCATGATTTATGCGATCCCACGACCCATGCCGACGTCGCGGTGCAGGTGAATCTCGTCAATCTCATTGACGGTGCTTCGCTGGAACTCTACTTGTGCAATTTCTATTTGTAAAAGCATAATATTAATCAATCTCACATGCAACGCGCTGGAAGGCGGTGGCAGTGGATCGTCTGGCATAACGATGACAGCTTCGGGTCGAACCTGCTGGCTTATGAGGTCTTCCGCGCCATCCAGGAGGTATGCACCTGGGGGCCATGAACACGGGGTTCTGTCAGGTCGTCTCAAACCTGCCTGCCCCGTGCCGATTTTCTCGGAACCTTCACCTGCCCTTCATCATATCTTCACGCAAGGACGTTATACTCCGGGCAGATTTCAGAACTCAGGAGGTTCGATATGGTGAAGAAGAGTTTGCTGGTGTTGGGGATGATTAGCGTGTTGGCGCTGGCCTTTCCGCTGCTGGTCGCGGCTCAGGGAGGACAACCCCCGGCGACGGCGCCCCGTCAGGGGCAGACTGCCGCGAGCGCTATGGCCTGGCGCGGCGCTCAACGCGGCGGCTGGCTCACCGGCGGTGTCTCGTTGGTGGAGGCCACCGCTCAGGCAACCGGCCTGACTATCGCTGAGGTCATCGCGGCCCTGGAGGGCGGACAGACCTACGCCGACATCGCGGCTGAGGCGGGCGTGACCCCGCAAGCCATTGTAGATGTGGTTCTGGAAGTGCGTGCTGCGGCGCTGGCGCAGGCTGTGGCCGAGGGACGCTTCACTCAGGAGCAGATGGACACCATGCTGGCGACGATGGCCGCCGACCTGCTGGCGCAGCTCAACGCGCCCTGGGAGCCCCAAGGCGCGGGTAATGGCGCCGCCCTCGACGGTTCGCAGCTCCAGAGCGGCACTGCTTATCGCGGCGGCAACCTCCAGGGGCGCGGACAGCGCGGCAACGCGGAAGTCTGCCCGGCCTTGCAGCCCTGAGCCGGGTCCCGGCGTGACTTCAGAGGCCATTGCGGTGCGTGGGCATCTCCTGCGCACCGCAATGCGCTGCCCGGAGGGAGAACGGCTTCCGGAACCACACCGATGAGCCGGGATGTGGTTGGTGAAAAGCTGCTCACTGCTTATTTCAGAGGGGGCTTGGAACGATGAGCCAAACCATTCTGGTTGTGGATGACGAAATGCAAATCGTGCGCCTGCTCCGGGGGTATCTGGAGCAGGCCGGCTATCGCGTGCTGACGGCTTACAATGGCGTGGAGGCGCTCTCTATTGCTCGACAGGAGCGCCCTGATCTGGTCGTCCTCGACCTGCAGCTGCCCAAGATGGATGGGCTGGAATTCACCCGGCGTATCCGCAGCGAGCGGCCTGAAATGGCCATTTTGATGCTCACCGCACGGGTCGAGGAGCTGGATCGCATCGTGGGGCTGGAGCTGGGCGCGGATGATTATGTCACCAAACCCTTCAGCCCGCGCGAGATCGTTGCCCGCGTGCGTGCCATCCTCCGGCGGGGACAGGCGCAGTCGGCGCCGGCGGTGCTGCGGGTGGGGTCGTTGGTGCTCGACCGCGAGCGCCATGAGGTCACCCACGATGGCGTTCCGGTGGCCCTCACTCCCACGGAGTTCGAGCTGCTGGCGACGTTGATGGCCGCGCCGGAGCGGGTTTTCTCGCGGGCGGCCCTGTTGGAGGCCGTGCAGGGCGTCGCCTTTGAAGCGTATGAGCGCACCATAGATGTGCACATCAAAAACCTGCGGCGCAAGCTCGAAGCAGATCTGGCTAATCCGCGCTACATCGTCACGGTGCGCGGCGCGGGCTATCGTCTGGAGGACCCCGAAGCGCCATGAGCCTGTATCAAAAAGGGATGTTGGCTTTTGCATTGGTGATTCTCATTGCCGTGGCGACGGTGTTGCTGCTGGTGAGCCGCCAGGCCGAGCGCGAGTTTCGGCAGTATGCCCTGCTTTACAGCGGGCGGGTGCAGAACATAGGCGCCGCGCTGATCGCGTATTATCGGACTCACGGTTCGTGGGCCGGAATCCAAGAGGCGCTGCCGACGCTCGCTCCCACGGCGGGGGGACAGCAGGGGCAGGGCGGACGTGGGGCCGGGCGTGGCGGGCCGACCGACCAGGCGGGCAGTGCGGAGGCCTGGGATTTTCGGGTCGCCGACGCCGCCGGCAATGTCGTGGCGCACCTCGCCGGGCAGCCGGGAACGACACTCTCGGCTGGGGAACTGGCGTGGGCGCTGCCGCTTGCGGTAGACGGCGAGACAGTAGGGTATTTGTTGCCGGACGCTGCGAGTGCGCGCAGTGTAGTGCTCGGCGGACCCGAACAGCAATACCTGGCCCGGGTGCGCACGGCGCTGTGGACTGGCGCCGCGGTGGCTTTCGTCGCGGCGTTGCTGGTCGGCGGATTGCTTATGCGGGGCATTGTCGCGCCGGTGCGCCGGCTCACGCAGGCAGCGGAGCAGATCGCCCAGGGCGAGCTGGAGGTGCGCGCGGCGGTCGCTACCCGCGATGAGATCGGCCAGCTGGGGGACGCCTTCAACACCATGGCGGAAAGCCTGGCGCGCTCCCAGGCCGCCCGTCGTGCGCAGACCGCCGACATCGCTCACGAGCTGCGCAATCCCCTCGCAGTGCTGCGGGGCACGCTGGAGGCCATCGCCGACGGTGTTTATTCTCCCACGCCAGACAATCTCGATCTCGCGCTGGCGCAGGTGCAGACCCTCACTCGTCTGGTGGAAGATTTGCGGGTGCTGGCCCTGGCGGATGCCGGCGAGTTGCGCCTGGAACGTCAGTTGCTCGACGTGCGTCTGCTGCTCAGCCATGAGGTCGAGGTCCACCGCCTGGCGCTGCAGGCGCAGGGGTTGACGCTGCATGGCGTCTTGCCGCCGGCGCTGCCCCTCGTGTCCGGCGATAGCGATCGCCTGGCGCAGGTAGTGGGCAATCTGCTGAGCAATGCCGCACGCTATGTCCCGGCAGGCGGAGAAGTGTGGGTGACTGCCGTCGGCGAGGACCAGGGCGTCACGGTACGCGTCAGCGACAACGGGCCGGGGGTTCCGGCGGACGATCTGCCCCGGCTCTTCGAGCGTTTTTGGCGGGGCGACCCTTCACGCAATCGTTCCACGGGCGGCTCCGGGTTGGGGTTGGCGATTGCTCGCCGCATCATTGAGGCGCATGGGGGACGTATCTGGGCGACTCCTACCCCCGGCGGCGGCTTGACGGTGGCTTTCTGGCTGCCGGGCGCGGAAGCGCGCCCCTCGCCGCTGTAACAATCGCCTCGTCGCTTCCTTTTCATCCTCGCTCTGCCCGCTGCGCCGGGTGGAGCGCTTTCGGTTTCAGCCACGAATTGATCCGCGTTTCCCCCCGTTGGGCCATGCACGGCTCCCTGATCCTCTCGGAAATGGGAGCAAGAACGCCTGAATCAAGGAGGCTTCTTTGCTCTGAGGTCTCTCAGCCCTAGTCCGAGCTCCGCATTTTTCATGCAACTTTCACGTGCCTTTCATCGCGCCTTCACACAACTCCAGTATGATCAAGCCAGTTTCACAAAACGGAGGTGGGATGATGAAAGCGAAGTTGAATTATCTGGTGGATGCTTTGATTGGCCTGGCGTTTTTGATTTCGGCGGGCACGGGGGTCCTGTTCCTGTT
>JAAZNO010000368.1 GCA_012798275.1 Chloroflexota bacterium | reverse complement strand
GGGATACAGATCCAATTCAGACTCTGTCAGGATACGCTTGCCATTGAGGGCGATTTTGTTTTCGGGGAAAAGCTTCGCGCCATCAGCATCAATGACCTGCCCGTCTAGCGCTGGAAAGCGCCGGGCCAACTGGCGCAGTACCTCACGATAAGAAGCCCCGGCGGGAAGCGACAACGTCACTTCCTGGACGCCGGCCAACAAACGCGGGATACCCACAAATTCTACCCATATTTCCATCTCAAAAGCCCAACGCCTCCTTCAACAGCTATGAGTGGGAGAGTCATAAGCTAACGCCAACAGTATACTTCTATTTTATACGCAAATCATACAGACGCAAGGCAAAGGCCATGATCTTTACCCTTTATTGTCGGCCCGCTCACGCCCTCTGTCAAGTGCCATTTCGCGCGGCGTTTAAAAGAAAAATAAGCCAAGTCATAGAGATGACATTTTCCCCAAGCGTGATATACTTAGCCTGGTTAAGTAATTTTAGCGCCAGCGCCAGACTGAACACGGGCGCCAGAAATAGGACCTGCGATGATGACGGCTACGGATGTCATTGAAATCGTGCAGTTATGCCAGGAGCACGCCCTTGAGGTCGTCCTCGATGGCGGTTGGGGAGTAGATGCGCTGCTCGGCGAGCAGACGCGCCCGCACGAGGACCTGGACATCGCCATGCAACACCGGGACGTGCCAAAGCTGCGGGCGTTGCTCGAGGCGCGGGGATTTCATGACGTGCCGCGCGACGATACCTGGGAATGCAATTTCGTGCTCGGCGACGCGCAAGGACGCCTGCTCGATGTGCATTCCTGCACCTTCGACGCCGCCGGCAACCACCTCTTCGGGGTGGCCTATCCCTACGCCTCCCTGCAAGGCCATGGCGCCGTCAACGGTTTCCCGGTCAAGTGCATCACCCCAGAATGGCTGGTGACTTTTCACACCGGCTACCCCGTGGATGCAAACGATTATCACGATGTCAGCCGGCTCTGCCAGCGCTTCGGCATCGCCATGCCCGAAATCTATGCAAGATTTGTGGGATCAGAAACGACGTCTCATCCCTGACCTCAGGAGCCTATGACCGCAGAAAAAGATCAGCCCCCAATCATCCCCTTGCTCACCCAAACGCCCGGCGCCGGACGGACTTTGTGGCGCTGTTTCAGCTATTTGCACGGCTACCGCCGCTACGTGATTGGCGCTTATCTGCTGCTCTTCGCCATCAACGGCCTGACGTTGCTCATCCCGCAGCTCATCCGCCGCATCGTGGATGAGGGCATCCGCGCGCAGAATCTCGAATTCCTCACCACCACCACGCTGATCCTGCTGGGGTTGGCGCTGCTGAAGAGCGTCCTCGCCTACTATCAGGGCCGCTGGGTCGAAATCGGTTCCCAGGGGGCGGCCTACGACCTCCGCAAGGCCCTGCACAGCAAGCTCTCATCCCTCTCCTTTTCCTATCACGACCGCACGGAGACGGGGCAGCTGCTCTCGCTCGCCATCCAGGACGTGGAACGCCTGCGCTTCCTCAACGGGCGTGCTTCGATGCGGCTGATCGAAGGGAGCCTGCTGCTCATCACCACGGCCGTCGTCCTGGCGCAGATGAATCCGATGTTGACGCTCCTCTCCCTGGCCACCATGCCCCTCATCGCCTACCGCGCCTGGAGTTTCGGGCGCCGCTTCCGTCCCCTCTCCCGCAGCATTCAGGATCAGCTGGGAGTGCTTACCACGCGACTGGAACAGAACCTGCACGGCGCGCGTATCGTCAAGGCGTTCGCGCAGGAACGCGCCGAAATCGCCCGCTTCCAGGCCGCCAATCTGGAATGGTTCAAGCTCTCCACTACCGCCGCCGCCATGCGCGCGCGCACCATGCCCTTCATCGAGCTGCTTGCCAACGTCGGGACGGTGCTTATCCTCTGGTATGGCGGCGCGCTGGTCGTCCGTGGCCAGCTCACCCTCGGCGAGATGATCGCTTTCAGCGCTTACCTGGGGCAGCTCGTGCAACCCGTCCGCCGCCTGGGAATGGTCCTCCCGGCGGTAGTACAGGCCATCGCCTCCGGCGAGCGGATCTTCGAGATCCTCGACGCCCAATCGGAGGTGCACGACGCCCCCAACGCCATCCCCTTGCCGCCGGTGCGCGGACACGTCCGCTTCGAGAATGTCTCCTTCGCCTATTTCGGACGCCACAAGGTGCTCTCCGATGTCAGTTTCGAGGTGCAACCGGGGCAGATGATCGCCCTGCTGGGTGCGACGGGGTCCGGCAAGTCCACCATCATCAATCTCCTGCCGCGCTTCTACGATCCCACGGCGGGACGCATCACCATTGACGGCTACGATTTGCGGGACGTGACCCTGAAGTCGCTGCGAGATCAGATCGGTATTGTCCTGCAAGAGACCACCCTGTTCGCCGCCACCCTCCGCGAGAACCTGGCGTTCGGACGCCCCGACGCGACCGACGAGGAGATTTTTGCGGCAGCGCAAGCCGCACAGGCGCATGACTTCATCCTCGCCTTGCCGGAAGGCTACGCCACCCCCGTCGGCGAGCGCGGCCTGACCCTTTCCGGCGGACAAAAACAGCGCATCGCCATTGCCCGCGCCCTGCTCAAGGACCCCCGGATCCTCATCCTCGATGATGCGCTGGCCAGTGTAGACAGCGAAACCGAGCATCTCATCCAGCTCGCCCTGGAACATCTGATGCAAGGGCGCACCAGCTTCGTCATCGCCCAACGACTCAGCACCGTCCGCTCCGCCGATCTCGTCCTCGTCCTGGAGAAGGGACGCATCGCCGCCGCCGGTACCCACGCCGAGCTCCTGCGCACCTCCGGGTTGTACGCGGAGATCTATCAACGGCAGCTACGTGAAGAAGCGGAGGAGCAGGG
>JAAZNO010000367.1 GCA_012798275.1 Chloroflexota bacterium | reverse complement strand
GCCGCATCGGGCAGGCCGGCTGCGCGGTCCTGGAGCAGCTGATAGGCCTGTTCGAGCGGCGTCTCCGCGCGCTCATCTCCGAGGGCTTCCAACAGCCGATGGCACGTGAGATAGATGCGCGGGGCCTGGGCGACGGCAGCGAGCTGCTGGCTTTTCAGGACTTCCCAGATATCCTCTACCTCTTGCCGCACGGCCGTCAGGGCCTCGGGGGAGCGCTCCTGTTCCAACGCCAGCAGCGCCAGAGCCGCACGGCTGTCCAGCGTCAGGTGATATTGGCCGATTTGTCGTTGAATGTCGAGCGCTTCCTGGAACGCCGCGCGTGCTGCTTCCAGGTTTCTCTCTTCATAGGAGATGTAGCCGAGCTCGCTCAGCACGGCGGCTTCGGTGTAGCGATATCCCACTTCTCGCGTGAGGCGAAGCGCTTCCTCGCCGCGTGCGCGGGCCGACGCCAGGTCGCCGGTCTCGTGGAAGAGCTGACAGAGCACCAGGAGATTGTCGCATTCGGCGCGACGGAGGCCCAACTCATTGGAACTGGCCAGCGCCTGTTCCAGCAGCTGCCGGGCCGTGGCGTACTCCCCGCGCCAGAAAGCCGTGGCCCCCAGGTTGCCCAGGTTGCCGCCCTCACCCTGACGATTGCCGATTTCGTGGTTGATCTGCCGGCTTTGCTCGAAAAAAGCGCGCGCTTCTTCGTAACGTCCTTGCATGAGCGCGATCTCCCCCAGATTGCTGAGAACGACCGTCTCGCCCGCCCAATCTTTGGCGGCGCGGCGGAGCTCCAGCGTTTGCAAATATGCCGTGCGCGCGGTGTCCAGATCCCCGCGTGTTACCAGGAGGAAGGCGATGTTGCTCAATGCTCGAGCCTCGCCTGACCGGTTGCCGATCTCGCGATATTTGACCAGCGCTTGCTGATGGAACGCCAGGGCTTCCTCCGGGTGGCTGTCGCTGACGAGCACTCCCAGGTTGTTCAGGCAGTGGGCTTCGCCACGGGTGTAATGCAGCTCCCGATAGTAGCGCATCGCGGTTTCATAGCAGGTACGCGCCTCGGGGTACTGCCCCTGATACCAGTACACGGTGCCTAAGGCGCGGAGAGTATCCGCCAGTCCTCTCTGCTTCTGGTGAGCCGTCGCTTCGCCACATTCGATCGAACGTTCATCCAGCGCTTCCAGCATGGCGTAGGCATGTTCGAGCTGTTGTTGCGCCTGGGGATAGTTTCCCTGGCGGAGGAGAGCACTTCCCCATCGCAGGTATCCTTCCGCCTCCTGACAGGGCAGGGCGAGCGCCCGCGCGAGCATGATGGCGTGACGGGCGGCGGTGATGGCGGCCGGATAATCGCTGGTAGCTGTGGCGAAGACCGCCTGGCGGAGGGACACTTCGAGCCGGCAGCGGTCATCGTCCAGCGCTTCGGCGAGGGTCTCCAGCGTCGTCAGGGTCTGTTGTTGGGCCCGGCTGTCGCTGGTGATTTCGTACACGGCCTCCAGTTCCAGGTGCAGCGCATAGCGTTGGGCGAGGTCGGCCTCGTCGGTGAGGGCGAGCGCGCGGATGAAATATCCCAGCGCTTGTTCATTGGCAAAGCGCGCTGCCGCTTGCTGGCCGGCCTGGAGCAAGGCCGCGACGGCCTCGGTCCGCAGATCGGCATTCAGCAGATGTTCGGCGATCAGGCCGGTGAGCTCTCCCGCGCGTTCCTCGCTGTGGGAGCTGAGCCAACGCGCGGCGCGCGCATGGTAGACCCGGCGCAGGCGGTTTAGCGTGCCGCGATAGACCACTTCGTGCATCAGCGGGTGGCGGAAGGCGTATTCCTGGGTGCCGACAAATGTCGAGGAAGTGTGCCGCACGAGAAGGCCGCGCTGGATCAGCAGCTCCAACTGTTCACCGCAGTCTACCCGCGCGCCCTCGTCATCCTCTGCGGCGAGCGCTTCTACGGCCGCGGTCCAGAACTGCGGCCCGATGACGGCGGCGCGTTGGAGGACGTTCTGCATGGGCCTGGGCAAGGCGTCAAAACGGGCCTGCAGCAGGCCGGTGAGCGTTTGGGGGACGTCCAGGCTGATCAGGCGCGCGCGGTCTATTTCCCAATAGGGGGCATTCCTGAGGATGATGCGGGCTTCGATGAGGCCCTGGATCAATTCCTCGATGTAGAAGGGGTTGCCCTGCGCCTTGCTGATGATCAGGTCGGCGAGGGCGGGCGGGACGG
>JAAZNO010000366.1 GCA_012798275.1 Chloroflexota bacterium | reverse complement strand
TTCACCATCACCAGACTCCTTTTCTAAGATGTCTCTGACACCACGTCAGCGGTTAAAAGGGCCGCGGCTAGCCCTGCAAACGCGCCAGCACGCGACGGACAATTTCCTCCAGGGCCGCATCGTCGGGCGGAAGCTCCGCCGCCAGCGCCGCACGCCCGGTGACATCCGGCGCCGGCGTCCGCGCCGCCGCCGGCGGCGAGACCAGTTCGTAAGCCACGCGCTTGATGTTCAACAGATGCGTCGTGGTAATGTTGTCGCTCGAGATGGCACCGCCCAGCCCCCCCGGAGCCAGCGTGAGAGCGGGGGCTACCCCCGTGCTCGCGCCGATGGCTCCCATCGTCCCCCACGAGTTGACGATGATGCGAAAGGCGGGCTTCTCCAACCCAAAAGCCATGATGACTTCTTCATCTCTGGCGTGAATTACCAGCGAGTGCCCGTCGCCGCCGAATTTGAGCAACTGGATGCACCGTTCGCAGCCCGCACGCCAGCCATCCTCCACAAAGAAGCCGAGCACCGTCGTGAGTTTCTCCCGGCTGAGGGGATAGTCTTTGCCTACACCCTCGAGATCTGCCACGAGCACCCGCACCCACCCGGGGACGGTGATCCCCGCCAGCTGCGCCAGCTTTTGGGGCGTCTTGCCCACGCTGCGCGGGTTGATGCTGCCATCGGGGGAGAAGAGCGCCCGCTCCAGCGCCGCCTGCTGTTCGGCGTTGACCCAATACGCGCCGTGTTTGCCCATCTCCGCACGCAACTGCGCCGCGATGGGTTTATCGGCCACCACCGATTGCTCGGTAGCGCAGATCACCGAGCAATCAAACGCCTTGCTATTGACGATGTCGGCAGCGGCCTTGGGCACATCGGCGCTGCGATCCACGTACACCGGCACATTGCCGGGTCCCACGCCGATCGCCGGCTTGCCGACGCTGTGCGCGGCTTTCACCATCGGCGTGCCGCCCGTCGCCAGGATCAGCGAGACCGCGTAATGACGCATCAACGCCTGCGTCCCATCGAGCGTGATGGCTTGCATGCAGCTCACCAATCCCGGCGGCATCCCGGCGGCCTCGCCCGCCTCCGCCATGATGCGCACCGCTTCATGGGTGCATCCCCTGGCCACGGGATGAGGCGCCACCACAATGCCATTGCGCGCTTTGACTGCAATGAGCACTTTGTAGATCGCCGTAGACGTCGGATTTGTGGAGGGCGTCAACGCCGCGATCACGCCCACTGGCCAGGCGATCTCGATGATCTTCCGGCGCTCGTCGCGCCCGATCACGCCGACCGTCTTGACGTCTTTGATGGATTCCCAGACCTGGCGACTGGCAAACTCGTTTTTGAGGCGTTTGTGCAGCGGGACGCCGTACCCCGTCTCCTCGTGCGCCAGCTGCCCGAGACGCGCGGCCTGAGCAAACGCGGCTTCCGCCATCGCCTGGCAGACGCGATCCACCGTCGCCTGATCCGCCAGCGCCCACTGCCGCTGCGCCTCGCGGCACGCCGTGGCCAGGCGGCGCGCCTCTTGAATGGATTGCAGATCCAGGTCGTATGCTTCAGGCATGCATCCTCCTTTTGGGCAGAGGGGTAATGGGTGATGAGTGATGGAGAATGGGTAGTAACCAGCCCCCTCACCCGTTACCCATTACCCCTGCCTGCTCTCCCATGCGCATGGATCGCGGGCCACGTCGAGCACGGCGTTCTCGAAAGCCAGGCAGGCGGCGCGACAGGCGCTCTGCGTGCCGGAGAGCAGGGCTCCCGAAAAGTTGGTCTCCGAAGGCGGTTTCCACCACACACACAACGTTACTTCCGCAGCCTTGAGCGCCGCGTCAATAGCAAACGTCGCTTCAAGGGGCGGCGCGATGAGGTACGCCAGCGGGGTCTCCAGCGGCACCTGCGCCACCCGGCTGAGATAGCTCCCGCAACGCGAAATCGTGTGCGGAAAGTAGACCAGCGTATTGTCCGCGTTAGCGGAGTAGAACCAGGCTGCCTCTTGAGCATAG
>JAAZNO010000048.1 GCA_012798275.1 Chloroflexota bacterium | reverse complement strand
TGCCCGCCAGCGCGAAGCCCTGCAACGCCAGATACCAGCTGATGAGTGCTTGAAGCTCCATGAGTTGTCCGGTAGCTCAAATTTCACACTGGAATGATGGCCCTTGTTCTACCACAAAGGCCGAAAGATACAAGGCCCCCCCTCAGAAAATCAGCGAGTCAGCGAAAAAGCGAACCTCGAAATAACTTGCACGGCAAATGTAACGCATACTTCAGGCTGCGCCCAGGTCGCCCGCCCCGGAATGAATTCCGGGGCTGCTACGTCAAGTTCGCTGAAGCGAGCTTCCCAACAACGCGCTTCAGCGCGGTTGGCTCCTGTCGGGCTGGGGATTCCATCCCCAGCCAAACGACGTCCCAACCCCGGCTTACGGCTCACGCTCACACGTTCATTCCCGGTGGCGTGCCTGAGGCCCATGGCAGCTCTTTGAATGGTGATATAATGGGGCCGGGATTTTCCAGTGGCCGGTAGTTCATGGGCTACGTTCCAGATCTGGATCACTTCAATGTAACCTCAGGAGGCTCTATGGGAAATTGTGACATGTGCAACCGTCCAGTGAATGAAGCCACGGCAGCCCGTTTTTCACCGGCGCAGGTTCAAGCAGCCGCGCGCGCTGGCTACCGGCCAGCAGCAGCCCTGGATTCGACGCTGTGGCAAGGATTGGGATTGTCGCCAGACGAAGCGCGACAGCAGGCCGAGGCCGCCTGGCTCAACCTGGTACAAAAAAGCCCCACCGATTGGGTCTTGTGCGATATCTGCGCGGCCCAATTCCGCCCGTATTTGCCAGGGAGCATGAAAGCGGCAGTCCCGGTTGCCGGGGAGATGCGTTCGCCGGCGCCCTCACGCCCGGCCCCGGCGGCGCCCCCCATCCCGCTCGCCAGGCAAGAATGGTTGCAAAAGCGGTGGTGGCTGCTGTTGGGGGCGGCCTTCTTGCTCCTGGCGCTGGCCCGTGGGGTCATAAATTGGGCGACCGCGCGGGCAATGACGCTGCCGGCCCCGGCATTGGTCCAGACCTTGTCCACCACGGCCACATTTGTGGAGGCGCCCGTCTTTAGCGGCGACGGTCGGTTGTTGGCTATCGCCAACGCTTTCCAACAAGAGATGGATTTGGAATGGCACATGGAAGTTTGGAACGTAGCGACGGGGCAGCCAATCTATAATCTGACCCCCGGCACAAACGGCGTTGATTATCTGGCGCTCAGCCAGGATGGGCAGCTGTTGGCAGTGGGCGGAGTGGGAGATCAAGTGGAACTTTGGGATCTCTCGACCGGGGAACAGCGCTTGGGGCTCAATTTGCCAGGATTGACCTTTCAGAAGAACAGGGTGTTTGGACTGGCGCTGAGCCCAAATGGACAATGGCTGGCTTCCGCCGGTGTAGGGACTGTGTTCTTTTGGGAAACGGAAACCGGGGCCCAGGTGAAGTCTTTGCCCCTGGATTGCAATGCTTTAAGTTTTAGCCCGGATAGCCGATGGCTGGCCTGCCAGTCACTCTTGCGGCCAACTCTCATTTTATGGGACGTGACCCAGGATCAAGCCGGACCGACTTTGGATTGCGGCACTTTTGTGCAAATTGCACCGCGCTTCAGTCCGGACGGACAGCGACTCGCTGCCTTTGGAGGGAGCGCCGACGGGACCGTTTCCCGTCTTTGCCAGTGGCAGGTGGCAAACTGGCACCCGTTGCCGGCGCCTGCGTTAGACGATCTCAGGTCTGTCGCGGCGTTGGGCTTTAGCCCAGATAGCCGCTATGAGCTGGTGTTGGGAACCACTTCAGAACAGCCTTATGGGACCAGCACTTTGTGGCTATGGGATCTAACCGAGGATAAAGAGCGGGGCAGCCGTTCCGGTCTCCAGAGCAGCTCGGGGATCTTCAGCCCGGACGGAAAAACTCTGGTGTTGTTTGATTCTGCTGACGCCAGCACGGGATTTTCAGTGTTGGATTTGACGCCGCTCCTCCCATAGACGATCCTGGACGCAGCATCCGTCTCTTCAGAACGGCCGGGGATCGGGGGACTCAGGGGCCGACGGTGATGTAGGGCGCCAGCTTCTCATACGTCGCGGGGCCAATGCCACTCACGTTTTGAAGCTCTTCGATGCGCGTGAAAGGCCCATGCTCGGCGCGGTAGGCGAGGATGGCTTGCGCGCGCGTCTCACCGATGCCGGGGAGCGTGAGCAGCTCGGCGAGGGTGGCCGTGTTGAGGTTGACCTGTGCTTCAGGGGACACGGCCCCCGACGTTGGCGCCGGCGTCGCCGTCGCCGGGGAAGGCCGCGGCGTAGCGGTTGGCGGCGGCACGCGGGTGGGGATGAGCACGTGCTGGTGATCGGCCAGCGGTGCGGCGAGATTGAGGCCTTCGAGATCGGCCTCAGGCGCCGGACCCCCTGCCGCGGCGAGCGCATCCGCGAGGATGCTGCCGGCGGGGACTTCGACCACCTGCGGCATGACTACCGCCCCACTGACGTAAATCTGCAACGACGAGGAGATGGGCCGGGACGACGCTCCCCCCTCGGAAAGGGATGGCCCTGACTGCCAGCCCGCGGCCGGCGTCAGGGCCGCCGGGTCTTGCACCGTCAGGCGTCCGATCAAGCCGCCAATGACCAAACTGATCCCCGCCACCAGCACGACATAGCGCACCAGGTAAGCCCGCATCTGGCGGCGGACTTCTTCCGGCGTCGGCGGATGGTCAATCAACCCCAGCTGCTCGACATTCATCGCCTGTCACCCCCAAGCCGCGATTCACCCCTGCGGAAGCTCGCTCCCCGCCGCAGTTGCCGGCTCCGCTCCCGGCCCGACAGGCGCGACGGGCTGACGCCGGAACAGATTTCCCAGCGCCAGCCGGCGTCCGCGCCGGTAAAGCGTCCTCAGGTCAAGAGGCCGGACGTTGCCTCCCATCTCAAAATACCGCCGCGCCGTCTCGCCGATGGCGTAAGTAGTTGCCGCCGAGACGGCGCTGGAAACGGCCCAGCCCAACACCGGCACGAGTTTGGCAAGCTGCATCCCCAAATAACGGGAGAGCAGACTGCCGGCCATCGCCGTCAGCAACTCGCGCGCATGTGAGGCGCGCATCGAATCGCCATAGGCTGCCGCGATCCGCAGCACCATCCGCGTCTGCGAGGCGAGTAAAACAGGGATGTCTAACCCCGGAATGGGCTGCAGGGAGATCGCCGCGTTGAACCAGGCGGTCTGCCGAATGATGCGGCCGACGAGCTGCGCCCGCACACCGGGCAGCTCACGCGCCATCGCAATCGCCAGCGCCGGCTGCGCCTGCAAGATCGCTGGCAACAGCGCGTCGGAGATACCCTTGCCGGTGCGCGCCGAGACCGGGATGGGACGCAATCCCAACACCTTTGCGGCATTTTCCAGCACCCAGGGGAGGTCTTGGGCGACCAAATCCGCCTTGTTGAGCGCCACGACGATGGGATGTCCAAATCGCTGCAGGCTCACGTAGAGATCGTGATCGCTCTGGCGGACGCCTGCCGCCGCGTCTAGCAGCAACAGGATGAGATCGGCCTGTTGCGCGGCCGCCTCGGCGATGGCCGCCCGGTCGGTGCCCCAGACCTCGCCGAAACCGGGGGTATCCACGAGGTGAAACGGCCCCAGAGGATGTTCAACGACCCCCTTGGTGGTGCCGGGGACGGCGCTGACGGCGCTGACGCGCTGCCCATGGAGGCGGTTGAACAGCGTGGATTTGCCGCTGTTCACGGGGCCCACAATCACCAGGCGTGTTTGCGCTTCCCGCGCCACCTCATGTTCGAGCTCATGCCAATCCAGCCCTTTGAGGATTGTCTGCAGGTCGTTCATGTGCGAAGGCAAGGTGAGTGGGTTCATGCGGCTCCTCGGAAATAGAGATCAGCGAATCAGCGAATCACCCACGTTCGCACGTCGTCACGTTCACATGTTTTCATGTTCCTTCACGTGCCACGTCCAGCGGCGAACTGGCCTCACGTCGCACCGCCAGCGGCTCGAGGCTCACGAGAATGCCGCTGCGGGGCGTGTGATAGACGCGATACGGGAAATCATCCATGAACACGTCGAGGGCTTTCGCCGGCACGGGAAAGCGCCGCGCGCCGACCTGATAGGCATAGGGACGAGACGGGGGCGGCAGGGTCAGGCGCCGGCCGATGCCCTCCGTCGTTTCCACGCGCCCCTGCAGGAGGTCGGCCCACAGCTGGCCCCGGGTGAAGTCTCCCCGCACCGCCAGAAGCTGCGGCAACAAGCGCAGGCTTTGCGCCGGAGTCAACTGCCCGCGGCGATTGGCCGCGAGGGTGTCCATGTCGAAATTGAGGGTGGCGGCCAGGGCCTCCAACAAGGCAGCGCGCGTGTCCATCGTCGCTATCAAACCCAACGCCTCCGCCGAAAGCACGTAGCCCGAACGCGGCAAGAAATAAAAGCGATAGAGCGTGTCGGGACGCAGGCTTGCAGCGGTTCTCGGCAACAGCAAC
Organism: Chloroflexota bacterium; assembly: GCA_012798275.1. Classification (GTDB taxonomy): domain Bacteria; phylum Chloroflexota; class Anaerolineae; order B4-G1; family SLSP01; genus JAAZNO01. Next base: position 4,547 of record JAAZNO010000048.1, on the reverse strand, counting down.
ACCCGCTCACCGCTCACCGCCTCGTAGCTCCGTTGCCTGTAGACCAGGCGCCCTTCAGCAGATTCAAGGTGCTCTTCGAGCAAGTCGTGGCGCAACAGCTGCTGCTGCTGGAAGAAGGGCAGCACGGTGAGCATGAGTAACTCGACGCCGATGACCAGCGTGATGAACGTCACTGTCCAGAGGAGGAGCACCGGCGCCTGGGTAATCACCAGCACGATCACCAGCACGAGGCCCACGAGGGGGAAAACCGCGCGATGGAGCAAACTGTACAGGCAACCGCGCTGACCGCGAGCCGCACGGGTGGCCCGTTGACGCTGCTCGTCTGTCAGCTCGCCGCGTTGATTGGCGGCAATGCCACCGGGATCCGTCAAATCATACGGCATCGTCATCTCCTGAAAGCACCTGGCGTTTGCGGCCGGCCGCGGTCTGCGGTCCGACAATGCCCATCGCCTCCATCTGCTCCATCAGCCGCGCGGCGCGAGGATAGCTGATGCGTAGCCGCCGCTGAATGGCTGAGGTAGAGATGTTGCCCTGTTGTTGCGCCAGCGCGATCGCTTTTTCCAGCAGAGCGGCGTCCTCCGTCTCACCCTCGAGCCGCCACTGCCCCGGGCCGCTGCTCTCCGCAAGGGCGTCCCAGGGCGCTCGCGCCGGCGTCGCCCCGGCCTGCTGCTGCCAAAAATGGATCAACGCCTCCAGCTCCTCGTCGGAAATATAACAACCCTGAATGCGGCGCGGCGCGGCAGCATCAGGCGCCAGGAAGAGCATGTCGCCCTGCCCCATGAGGGATTCGGCGCCCGGCGTGTCGAGGATGACGCGCGAGTCCACGTTGCTCGCTACCGCAAAGCTGACCCGGGCGGGGAAATTCGCCTTGATGAGCCCGGTGACCACGTCCGTGCTGGGGCGCTGGGTCGCCACGACGAGATGAATGCCCGTCGCGCGCGCCATCTGGGCAATGCGCGTGAGGCTGCGTTCGGTCTCATCGGGAGCCGCCATCATCAGATCGGCGAGCTCGTCAACCAGGACGACGATGCGCGGCATGGGAGCTTCGCCCTGACGCTGAAGATGACGGTTGTACTCCTCCAAATTGCGGACCGGCACGCGCGCAAAACGCTTGTAGCGGTCTTCCATCTCCACCGTGACCCAACGCAACACTCGCAGAATACGTTCCAACTCCATCTCGGCCTTGCCGAACAAGTGCGGCAGACCGTTGAGGTGGCTGAGCTCGACCATTTTGGGATCAATGGCGATCAGCCGGAGTTCGGCGGGGGTGTTGCGCATGATGAGGCTGGCGGCGATGGCCTTGACGAACACCGATTTGCCGCTGCCCGTCGTGCCGGCGACGAGGAGATGGGGCATGGCACTGAGATTCGCGCCCACGGCAGTGCCGGCGACGTCCAATCCCACCGCAAAACACAGCGGCTGATGGCACTGCGCGAATTCCGGGCTTTCCAGCACCCGGCGCAGCGTCACCAGGCCGATTTCCTCATTGGGAACCTCGATGCCCACGACGGCGCGCCCCGGCACGGGCGCTTCCACCCGCAACGAACGAGCAGCGAGCGCCAGTTTCAGGTCATCGGCGAGCGCCGAGATCTGGCTGACGCGGACCTTGCGCTGCTCCTCCCCATCCTGCCCCCGCGCCACAAAGCCCGGCGTCACCCCGAACTGCGTCACCGTCGGCCCCTGGCGCACCTCGGTCACCCTGGCGGGCACGCCAAACTGCGTCAGCGTCTGCTCGATGATGCGACTTTTGCGGTCAATCTCCTCCTGGCTCAGCACCGGCGCGCGCGCCGGCTGGAGCAGGGTGAGCGGAGGCAGCGTCAGCTGCGGCTTGACCGGCTCTATCGGCGGCGTTTCCGGCGCCGAAGGCGTTGCGGCCGGCGGAGACGCGGGGGACGTTTTGCGATGCGGTCGGGAAGGCGGCGGGGAAATTGCCAGCCCCGGTCCGAGGGTGCTCCCCTCAGCACGCCGGGCGGCTTCCTTTTCGGCAGCGCGCGCGGCCGCAGCCGCTTCCGCCGCCGCGCGGGCCTCCATCCGGGCGAGGCGATAATCGCTCCAGGCGGCCCTCAGCCGTCGTCCCAACGCGCGGAAATCCTCCGCCGTGATGTCGAAGGCCATTCCCACGCCCACCAGAACGAACACCGCCATCAGGAAGGCGGTGACCAACGGAGTGGTATAGTAGATGAAGGAAAAGCTCAAGGCCCACCCGATCACGCCGCCGCCATGCCCGGAAAGGACGGCGTCCCAGCCTTCCTGGCGCACGAAGATATGGCTCAACGCCAGCAAGCCGAAAAACGCGAGTTCAAAGCCCAGGAAGGGCCGCCAGCGCCAGAGCATCGGGCAATGGACGAGATGACGCATCCACAGCAATCCCAGGCAGACGAGCAATCCGGCGGCGACGTAGGCGCCCCAGCCAAAAATGAAGACGAGGAGCCGGCCCCACGCGGTGATGAGCGTGCCGGTGTTGATGCCCGCCAGCGTTACGACGGTCACCATGCCGAACAGGATGAGCGCTAGCGACAGCAGCTGCTGCCCGGTAGCGCTGCGCGCCGCCGCGTGCAACGCCGGGCCGATCTTGCGCGGCGCAGGCGGCGGCGGCGACTTCGTCTGCCGGCGGCGTTGGGAAGTCGCGCCGCCCCGTGGGCGGGCCATCGTATAGGCAGTTTTAGACTGCCGGGTGGCGCTCCGCTTTGTCATCGTTGCCGGTAACCTCTCCGTGCGACTCGCACAGGCCCAAGGCGATGCGATGTTCTTCAGGCACAATGTCCAACACGCGCACGGGAATCACGTCCCCCAGGCGGTAGCGCTGATAGATGGGAATGGCGCTGTCTGTCCCATAGCGGCTGAGCTCCGAGATGTGCAGCAGCCCCTCCAGGCCGGAGCCGAGCTCGAGGAAGACGCCGAAGCGCTCGACGCTGACGACGCGGCCGGGCAATTCATCCCCCGGCCTGATCCATTCCCGCACGGAATCCCAGGGATTGGGCTCCAGCCGCTTGAGGCTCAGTCCCACACGCTGATGCTGTTCGTCAACGCTGAGCACCAGCGCGCGCACGCGCTGTCCCGGCTCAATAAAATCCTGGGGATGCCGCACCCGGCCCCAGGAGATCTCGGAAATGTGCACCATGCCTTCAAGCGGGCCGAGGTTGATGAAAGCGCCAAAGGGACGGACGCTGGTGATCTCCCCCTCACAGATCGCGCCGACGCGCAACCAGTCAGGCCAGCTCCGCTGTTCCCCCTCGCACGCTTCGACCTGCCGCTCGGAGAACAGGATGCGATGGCGCGGCGGCTCGACCTCGATGATGCACAGGCGTAAATCCCGTCCCAGGTAGCGCTTGAAGCATTCCTCGCGCGCCGCCGGGTCAGCGGGGAAGGGATAGGCCAGCAGGTGCGAGGCGGGGATGAAACACTCGATGCCCTTCCAATACCCTATCAAGCCGCCGCGATTGTAGTCCTCGATGGTCAGTTGCATGATAACGTGGTCCCGCTGCAACCGCTCCGCCTCATCCCAGAGTTCTGGGGAGGTTGGCGGCGCCTCGCGCCATTCCCACAATCCCGGCGCCGGCGCGTCGCTCAGGGGACCTTCTTCCAACAGCGCCATCCAGTAGGACTCACACGTACTATGTTGCGGAGGGACATAAACCCAATCCATAGAACTCCTCGGAAAATGGCCCCGAATGGGCACGAATTTCACGAATCAGATCAGAAATTCCTTACCCCCGGGCTGCTACGTCCTCAAACAACGCGCTTCAGCGCGGTTGGCTCCTGTCAGGCTGGGGATTCCATCCCCAGCCGACCCGTCAGCCGTCGCCGTCGCTGCTCACGACTCACCTTTTCATCCTTGGATGATGTGCGCCAGCACATGGCGTCTCCTTCGAAAATGGCCCCGAATGAACACGAATTTCACGAATAGGATTAGAAATTCCTTGCCCCCGGGGCTGCTACGTCCTCAAACACCGCGCTTCAGCGCGGTTGGCTCCCGTCAGGCTGGGGATTCTATCCCCAGCCGCAGCGGTGAGCTGTTGCAGCCTCTGCTCACGGGCTATGGCTCACAGGGTAACTGTTCAGCCATTGACCCAAAAAACGCAAGATTTCATGGCGACTGCTGAAGATTGAGAATCAACTTTTGCCCCCTATCCCCTGGCCCCTTCCCCCCGCACGCGCGGGGGGAAGGGGAACTTTTTTTTGTGGAGTTTTGCAGGCGGGTTACGCCCGCCTGCAAAATCCCCTTATTTTTTTCTCCCCCTCCCCAACGGCGCAAGCGCCGTTGGGGAGGGGGTTGGGGAAGGGGCAAAAGCTACAGCTTACAAAGGTTCATTTCACATTTTCATTTGCTGTGATATGCCGCAGGCTCCTCTGAAAATAGCAAGTCAGCGAATCACTTACGTTCACACGTTCGCGCGCTATTGGGGCGCCGCGTCCGCCGCAGCCTGGCCTCACTTCCCGGCAGCGGTATCCTCACGCAGGTGGGTCTCCATGTCCACGATGATGTGGGTGAGGCTCTCGATCGCAATGCGCTGTTTGCGGTAGTAGTCGGACTCGCTCAACGCCAG
>JAAZNO010000004.1 GCA_012798275.1 Chloroflexota bacterium | reverse complement strand
GTTCCTCATGGAAGCGATGTGGATGCGCTATCTCCCCGCCATGGTCCAGGTGCGGCGCTGGCTCGCGGAGGGCGTCATCGGCGAGGTGCGGATGGTGACGGCGGATTTTGGCTTCCGCGCGGCATTCGACCCGCACAGCCGGCTCTTCGACCCGGCGCTGGGCGGCGGTGCGCTCCTCGATGTGGGCATCTATCCCATCTCACTGGCTTTTATGGTGCTGGGGACGCCGACACGGGTGACGGGGGTGGCGCAGCTCGGTGAGACCGGCGTGGACGAGCAATCGGCATATCTCTTCGAGTACCCGCAGGGGCAGCTGGCGGTGCTCTCCTCGGCGGTGCGGACGACGACCCCCACTGAAGCGTGGATCCTCGGCACCGAGGGCGCGATCCACATCCATCCACTGATGTATCGCCCGGAGCGGGTGACGGTGCGCCGGCATCTGACGGAGGTCTCCTCGCGGCTGCCGGCGTCCCTCAAGGCGCTCGGGCGTGCGCTGGGACTGGAGCGACCGTGGCAACAGGCCCGCACCCGAGGCGGAAAGACCTATCACTTCCCCCTGAAAGGGAACGGCTACAATTACGAGGCCGACGAGGTCGCTCGCTGCATGGCCGCGGGCCAACTGGAAAGCGCCGTCATGCCGCTCGACGAGACGCTGGCCATCATGGAGACGCTGGATCAGCTCCGCGCGCCGTGGGGGCTGGTGTATCCGGGGGAGTAGGCGCGCGAGCGCGAGAGGGGTGCTCCGCGCCCCTCGCCCGCGGCGTTGCCGCGTTTCTAGCGGGTGAGCTCCGGCGCAACGGGTGCAAATCCGTGGGCGCTGGCGGGACGCAGTCGCAGTGCGCTCTGCTGCGCAAGCGCGGCGATGTGCTGCATGATGACCCCGGTCGTCTCGGCGACGCGCGCCCGGTCGTCCGCATCTCCCTTGAAGCGCAGCGGATGTCCTACCGTGATCGCGTAGGGCGTCTGCACGGGCCAGCGGCTCATGACGGCTTGGGCGCCGCAGAGCGCTTCGCGGAAGCGTATCCTCTCCCAGGGGAGGTAAATCCCGATGGGAATGACCGGGACGCCGGTGAGCAGCGCCAGTCGCGCCGCGCCAGAATGCGCCTGACAGAGTCCCTCTCGCGGGCTGAGATCGCCTTCGGGAAAGATGATCACAGTGCGCCCGGCTTCCAGCGCGGCTTGCGCCTGAGTGAAGGCTTCGCGTCCCCGGCCGGCCACGACGGGGACGTGCCCGGCATGGCGGAGATACGCGCCGAACAGCGGCACTTTGAAGGCATCCTCGGTGATCAAAATGCAGGCAGGCCCTCCCGCCAGCCAGGCGACGAAAAAGGGATCTATCGTCGTGGGATGATTGGCGACGAGGAGGCGCGGGCCTGGGGGCAGCGGCTCGCCGCGCTGAAGGTTCAGGCGGAGCAACAGCCAGGTGTAGAGGTGAAGGACGGGCACCATCAGCAAGTACAGCAGCGTTTTCATCGTCAAGCCCTCGCTCTTGGATTTCAGGATGTCGTTCCCAGGATACTCGCAGTCGTTGCGGTGCGCCTATCCGTTGCCTATCTGTTGGCGATAAACTTGAGAGTAGCCTGAAGCGGGGCTGGAATCCGCAGTCTGACAGGAGCCAAACGCGCTGAAGCGCGTTGTTGGAGGAGCTCGCTTCAGCGAGCTTGATTTGTCAGAGCCGGAATTCATTCCGGGGCGACCATGGCTGATTCGCTGAGGAATTTCCATAGAGTCGCCAACTCGGAACTTCCCAACTCGCAACTTTCAACTATTTCCAAAGGAGGAACGACCATGCGAGTACTGTTTATCGGCGGGACGGGGGTGATCAGCTCGGCGTGTTCGCGGCTGGCTCTGGCGCGCGGCATCGCCCTTACCCTTCTCAACCGGGGGCAATCGCGGACGCCGCTTCCGGCCGGCGCGGAGGTGCTCCATGCGGACATTCGTGATCCGCAGGCGGTGAAGGCGGCGCTCGGTGCGGCGACTTTCGACGCGGTGGTGGACTGGATTGCCTACACGCCGGCGGACGTGGAGGCCGACCTGGCGCTGTTTCGCGGGCGAACGGGGCAGTATGTCTTCATCAGCACGGCCTCGGCTTACCTCAAGCCGGCGGCGTTGCCCATCGTCGAATCCGCGCCGCTGGGCAACCCTCACTGGGCCTACTCCAGGGCGAAAATTGCCTGTGAGGAGCGGCTGATGCGCGCCTTCCATGAGGAGGGCTTCCCGGTGACGATCGTGCGCCCTTCTCACACCTACGACGCCACCAAATTGCCCATGTACGGGCGCTACACGGTGATTGATCGAATGCGGCGCGGGGAGCCGGTCATCGTCCATGGCGATGGCACGTCGCTCTGGGTTCTCACGCACCATGAGGATTTTGCGCGCGGCTTTGTGGGGCTGCTGGGCAATCATCGCGCGTTGGGCGAAGCCTTCCACATCACCAGCGACGAGGTACTGACCTGGAATCAGATTTTCCTCTGGCTGGGGAAGGCGGCAGGGGTGGAGCCACGGTTGGTGCACGTGGCCTCCGAGACGATCGCCGCGTTCGATGCGGAATGGGGCACCTCGCTGCTGGGGGACAAGTCCCACAGCGTGATGTTCGATAACAGCAAATTGCGGCGCTACGTGCCGGATTACGCGGCGACGATTCCCTTCGCGCAGGGGGCGCGGGAGATCATCGCCTGGCACGACGCCGACCCCGCGCGGCAGGGGGTGGATCCGGCGCTGAACGCGCTCTTCGACCGCATCATCGCTGCCGTGGGCTCTCGCATTTAGGGAGCTCATCCCATCGCGATGCCTGTTGTGCCGCTTAAGTGACTTTTTATCCCAGATCCTCAGGAATGGCGGGGGGCGCCGACGGTTCTGGCTCCGCGCGCAGGGCACGGATGATGCAGAAGCCGCCCAGCAGCACCAGTAGCGCCGGGCCGAGCAAGCCTATCACCCACCAGCGACGGGCAAAGAAGAAGCTCAGCACGAGCAGGGACAGAGCGGCGATGCCGCACAGAATCGCCCCGGCAATCACCAGGCCTTGGCGGCGCAGCTTGAAGTTCAACACGAGGAGCGCCACACCTACCGCCAGCGGCTCGAGGATCCACAGCACGGCCCACGCTTCCCACCGACCGGTGAGGGCGGTGAGTTGCAGCGCCAACCCGTTGAAGCCCAAAATCACCGCCGGGACCGTCAGGCCGATGCTGTGCATGCAGAGTGCCATGAACAGGAAGGCCAGCGCGAGGGCGAGCACCTCCAACGGCCAGAGACGGCTCCAGACGAAGCCCCATCCGCCGGTGAGGCTTGCCAAAAGGAGCAGTCCGCCCGTCGTCAGGATGAGCATCCCAGGGATGAACAGCCCGCTCAATCCGGGGCGATCGCGCGCCAGCAGCGGCGGCAACACGAAGAACGCGCTCAGCGCCAACACCAGCACGGGCCAGAAACGCAGCGCCAACGCTCGGAAAACAGAATCGGAGCCGGGCGGTTGCGCCAGCCACATCATGCCGAAAATGCCACTGAGGATCAACAGCAGACCGGTGAGGATCGAGAACAGACGTCGCATGAGAAGCTCCTTTTCAGTGCCACAGCACCCTGGCACTGACGATGAGGGTGAGCGCCAGGCTCAGCCCGCACAGGCTGAAGCCCAGCACGCCGTTGGTTTCGCGGCTCGCGCCCCGTAGCCGGGCGAGAAGAAAGGGCGCGGCCACGGCGCCGCCGATGAGAAAGAGTTCCAAAGGCCACAGGAAGTTCCAGGCGGCCCAGTTGCCGCTCGCGGTGTAATAAGTGAACAGCAGGCCGTTCCCCAATGTCAGCAGCGCGGGGATCAGCAGCCAGACGGACTGGCTCGCCCACAGGATAGCGCCGAGAATCAGGCTCGCCAGGAAGAGTTCCACGGGCCACCCCTGGGTGAAGAGGGGCCTGCCCGTGAGGCCTGCCGCCATGATGCCCAGCAGATTCCAGACCGGCGCGAACACCCCCGCCGCGATGATGCTTCCCGTCGTCCCCTTGACCGGCAGTCGCCGGGGCGCGCGGCCCTGAGGCGCGAGCTGCCGGGCTTGCGCGCCCGCTTGCGTCACGTTGGTGTCATCTTCGGCGAAGGCGCGATCCACGATCTGCTCGCGCCCGGCGCCGGAGTAGATGGCGATGTCCTCCGCCGGCGCCTCTGCCGTCGTGAAGGTGAGGGGCGGCGGCAAAGACTCCGGCAGGACGAGGCCCAGTGTTTGTGCGGCGCGATGCAGCGCGTCCGTCATCTCGCCGGCGTGCTGATAGCGTTC
>JAAZNO010000047.1 GCA_012798275.1 Chloroflexota bacterium | reverse complement strand
TGAGCCATTTCTGGAGCGCCTTTGGTGAGCTGAAGTTTTCTGTAAATCATTTTGTGGTATACTGGAATTGTATTTACCGTAAGTGGCAGCGAATTTATCATAATAGAGGCAATCTATGGCCCCAAATGTCTCGAGCCCCCGCCACCAGGGCGAGCCTGAAACGCGGCGTGCGGTCCTCCAATCGAAGGGGATGCAGTGGTTATTGCATTTCCGTAATCGCTACCTTTTATTGTTTGATGTATTTGCCATGCCGCTGGCGACGTTCCTGGCCTTTGTGGCGCGCCTTGGCGTGGCTGGATTGCAGGCCTCAGAGTCCGTTATTGGGGTGAGTCTGCTCATTTCCCTCCTCCTCAAGCCCCTGGTTTTTCGCCTCAACGGGCTTTATTCGCATTACTGGCCCCTCGCCGGCTTCTCGGAAGCCCTTCGTATGCTTCTGGCGGTCTCCCTCGCGGAAATTGGACAGACGGCCCTGGTCGTCATTATTCAAAGGGCTGTCGGCGGGCCAGCGTTGCCCCGCTCCATTCCCTTCCTCGATTTCTTGTTCACGCTCTTCTCCTTTGCCGGGCCGCGTTTTGGCCTGCGGTGGTTGTATGAGGCCTTGCATCGCCGGCAGTACGAGCGGCCCCCCTCCGTGCGGCGCGTCCTCATCGTCGGGGCCGGCGAGGCCGGCTCCAGCGTCGCGCGCGAGATCCAGCAGAATCCCGGCCTGGGCCTGCAACTTGTGGGCTTTGTGGATGATGATCCTGTCAAACAAACGCTGCGCGTCAACGGCGTGCAGGTCGTCGGGCAACTGCGTGACATCTCCAGGATCGTTGAAGCGCAAAAAGTGGATCAGGTGCTCATCGCGATTCCCAGCGCATCCCCGGCGGTGATCCGGCAGATCGTGGACCTCTGTCGTGCGGCGCAGGCGGAGCCGTTGATCTTGCCGGGCATGTCCCAGCTGGTCAGCGGACGGGTGGAGCTGCAGCGCTTCCGCAAAGTCCAGCTGGAGGACTTGCTGGCGCGCCCGCCGGTGCACACGGACACCACCGCCGTGCGCCAGTTGCTTCAAGGGCGGCGCATTCTGGTCACCGGCGCAGGAGGCTCAATTGGCTCCGAACTGTGCCGGCAGATCGCGCGTTGTGAGCCGGCACAGCTCCTGCTGTTGGGACATGGCGAGAACAGCATCTTCACCATCACCAACGAGCTGCGGCGCGATTTCCCCGACCTGAATTTGCAGCCGCTCATCGCCGACATCCGCGACGCGGGCCGCCTGGAAGCCATCTTTGGACGCTTTCAGCCCGAAACAGTGTTCCATGCTGCGGCGCACAAACATGTTCCCCTGATGGAAGACAACCCCGAAGAAGCGGTCACCAACAACGTCCTGGGCACGCGCAACCTGCTGGAACTGGCTGAGCGCCATGCAGTTGACCATTTGGTCATGATCTCCACCGACAAGGCCGTGCATCCCAGCAGTGTGATGGGAGCCACCAAGCGCGTGGCGGAGCGATTGGTGCAGGATGCCGCCTGTCGCACCGGAAGGTGTTATGTGGCGGTGCGTTTTGGCAATGTCTTGGGCAGCCGTGGCAGCGTCGTGCCCCTCTTCCAGGAACAAATCGCCCACGGCGGCCCCGTCACCGTCACCCATCCCGAGGTCAAACGCTACTTTATGACTATCCCAGAAGCCGTCCAGCTGGTGCTGCAAGCGGCGGTCTTGGGGCAGGGAGGCGAGATCTACGTGCTGGATATGGGGGAGCCGGTGAAAATTGTGGACCTTGCCCGCGACCTCATTCGTCTGGCCGGATTGCGGGAAGGCGAGGACATCGAGATTGTGTTCACCGGCCTGCGTCCTGGCGAGAAACTTTTCGAGGAGCTATTCCTTGAAGGGGAAGCCTATCATCGTACGGCTCACGAAAAGATCTTCGTCTCGCAGAACGGCGTCTGCGAGTCTGCCCCTGAGCGTATCGCGCAAGTCGAGCAGCTCATTGCGGCTGCTCATCACGGGGATGCGGCGGAAGTGTGCCAGCTCTTGCATACCCTTGTGCCGCCCGAGGACGCGGCGGCGGCTTGAGGTCGGGGTCACGTCGTGACGACCGTTTCTGGCCAGGGCTGGATACATTGACGCCCGTGTGAGGACCTGTTGATGATGCGCCGAATCTACCCCGCGCTGGAGTGGGCTGTGCTGTTGCTGGCAGCCCCCTTTTTGCTGTTCCCCACGGTTCGGGCAGAGGGCACCCTGGCGGCGCTTGTGGGACTGGCGCTGTTTTGGCTGGTGAGCGCCGTGCTGCGGCGTCCCTGGCCCGAAACCCCCTTCAACGGCGCGCTGCTCCTGTTTGCCATTGGCGTCGGCGTGGGGACCCTGGTCACCGCCTGGCCAGAGGTCACCCTTCCCAAAGCCACGGGCCTGATATTGGGCCTGGGAGTCTTCCGCGCGATGGCCGCGTTACGAGGACAGGCGGGCTGGCGCTGGGGAGCGCTGGTCCTCGGCGGCCTGGGGGTGGGAATCGCGACGGTCGGCGTGCTGAGCGCCCATTTCTACACCAAAATCCCGATCGTGGCTCCGCTGGTGGCGCGGCTGCCGGAGCGGCTCCTCACCCTTCCCGAAGGCCCCGAAGGAGGCGTCAGCGCCAATCAGCTGG
>JAAZNO010000365.1 GCA_012798275.1 Chloroflexota bacterium | reverse complement strand
GCCCTGAGGTGCGCAGGTCGTGCAGCGCGACGTCGCAGGCCTCCGCGTTCAGCCCGGCGGCGCGCTCCAGCAATTCGCAGGGGATGGGGGTGTTGGGCGCGCACCAGCCCGCCAGCGCGAAGAGTTCCCGCGCGGCGGGATCTTGTACGCGCTCCCAGCTCACGGCGAAGGTTGCCGCCAGGCTCAGGTCGTGGCCGGTGGGATTGCCCTCGGCAGAGCGCCAGCGCTGCATCGAGAGGTGGGCCAGCACGGCGTCCAACTGCTCCAGGTAGGCGGGGATGGTCAGGCGCGGGAGGATGGCCAGGTAGCGGCCGGCGAGTTCCAGCGCCAGCGGCAGCCCGCCGAGGCGCTTGTGCAGGGCGTCGAGGGCGTTGTCGGGATCGCGGCGCTGCCCGGCGAAGTGTCCCTGCAAGAAAGCGCGGCTCTCCTCCAGCGTGAAGCAGTCCAGCGGCAGCGAATGGAGGCCCAGGTCGGGGGGCCAGGTGGCGCGGCGGGCGGTGATCAGCACGCGGCAGGGTGTCTGGCTCAGCTGCGCGACCCAGGCGCGGGCGGGCGCGGGGTCTTCCAGGTTGTCGAAGATCACCAGGCGGGGGCCGCCCGTCCCCCACACTTTCAGCGTGAGCGCGAGCTGTTCGGGCAAGGTCTCTGGCCAGGGGGTGAGGTCCATGGCCAGCCCGCACATGGCCACTTCCGCATCAAGCAGGCCTGGCTGCTGCGCGTTGATCCAGTGGACGCCATGGAAGAAGCGTCCATAGCGGTAGGCGAACTCCACCGCGAGCTGCGTCTTGCCCACCCCGCCCATGCCCTGGATCGCCTGCGTCACCAGGGCGGAGTGTCGGGCGCTGGTGGTTGGGGAAGGCGAGAGGGCCTGCGCCAGGGTGCGGAGATCCGCCTCGCGCCCGGTGAAGAGGGCGTTGCGGGGGAAGGGCATCCGCGAGCCGGGCGGCAGCGTGCCGGGCGGGGGGAGTTCGCCGCTGTCTGGCAGGGTGGGGGGGACATACGGTTCGCCGCCGGGGGTCGGCAGCATACCGTGATAAATGCCGACATTGCCGTAGACGTTCCCGCCGACGCTCAGGCTATGATCTCGCGCCGAAATGCAGGTTTTCTCGGTCATTGCTGTGCTCCTTCGAAAATGGCCCCGAATGAACACGAATTTCACGAATAAGATGAGAAATTCCTGGCCCCCGGGGCTGCTACGTCCTCAAACACCGCGCTTCAGCGCGGTGGGCTCGTGTCAGGCTGGGGATGGAATCCCCTATTTCTTCACGCGGCTCACGTTGTGATCCCCCACGATGTTCCCATCGCCGTGGATATTCGTCACGTCGCCGCCGACGCTGCCGCCGATCGCGATGGAATGATCGCTCGCGGTGACGGTGAGCGACGGGCTGCTGCCGGGCGATACCATCTCCAGCAGGGCCTGCGCCGCGCGGAGCACCTCCGTGTCGCGGGGCGCGTCGGTCGCCGCCAGCTCCTCTTGCACGACCGTCTGGCGTCCCGTGGATTCCGGCTTCGCTTCGAGCTGCTCTACCGCCCTGGTGACATCGCCTGTCTTGCCGTAACGGTTGAGGATCAGGCGTTTGAGATGGGCGTAGGCGTCTTTGATCGCCTTTTCGGCGCCGTCCTTGAGGGCCGCCGTTGCTCCGCCGACCAGCGCGGATATAATCAGGGCCAGGGGTTCAATGGATTCCATGAGCGTTCCTCCTTCGAAAATGGCCCCGAATGAACACGAATGTCACGAATAAGATGAGAAATTCCTTGTCCCCGGGGCTGCTACGTCCTCAAACAACGCGCTTCAGCGCGGGCGACTTGTGTCAGGCTGGGGATTCTATCCCCAGCCAAACTCACGCCTCACATTTTCAGAAAATAGCGCATCGGCGAATCGCTTGCGTTGACACGTTTCTGCGTCCCATCAACGCCGGAGAACTATCGGACGCAGGTTTACGCAGATTCTTCTCTCATCAGCGTTCATCAGCGTTTATTTGCGTCCAGCTACATTCATCTTTGCCGAGGGGGGCGGGCCTTTCGCAGGTGGATTCCGGCATGAGGTGTCGTCCCGCAGCCGACGCTTCGAGGATGGCGTGCATGACGTCGAGCACGTGATAGGCCAGGTCGCCGCTGGCGCGGTGCGGGCGGCCGGCGCGCAGCGCCCGCGCCAGCTCCGCCACGCCCAGTCCCCGGCTGTTTTCGGCGTGTCCCTGGACGAGGGGGACCTCCTGCCAGCCGCTCTTGGATTGCCAGAGCTGCACCGGCCCGCCGAAGGTGTTCGGGTCGGGACCGCTCAGCGTGCCCTCGGAGCCGTAAATCTCGAAGTAGGGCAGGCGCGCTGCCCACATGTCGAAGCTGGTGATGAGCGTCGCCACAACCCCGCTGGCGAAATCCAGCACCCCCACGACATGCGTCGGCGTCTCGACCTGGATGAGCTCGCCCGCGTGCGGTTGGCTGGCGATGCGCCGCTCCGGGAAGGAGATCCGCGCCGCGCCGGTGACCCGCGCCACCGGGCCGAGGAGGCTTATCAGCGCGGTGAGGTAGTAGGGGCCCACGTCGAAGAGAGGCCCGGCGCCCCGCTTGTAGAAAAACTCCGGATGGGGATGCCAGGATTCGGGGCCGTGGCCGGCCATGAAGGCGGTCGCCGCGACGGGCACGCCGATCGCGCCGGCGTCGAGCAGTTGCCGACAGGTCTGCAGGCCCGCGCCGAGGAAAGTATCGGGCGCGCTGCCGATGCGCAGTCCTCTGGCGCGCGCGAGCTCCACCGTGCGGCGTCCCTCCTCCCGGCTGATGGCGAGGGGCTTTTCGGTGTACACATGCTTTCCCGCTTCCAACGCTGCCAGGTTGATCGCCGCGTGGGCAGCGGGCGGGGTCAGATTGATGACGATCTCGATGGCGGGATCGGCGAGCAGTTCCGTCACCGGCAGCGCGCGGATGCCAAATTCAGCGGCTTTGGCCTCGGCGCGCGCCGGTTCCGCATCAGCGCAGGCGAGCAGCGCGAGTTCGGGGAATCTCTGGCAGTTCTGGAGATAGATGTCGCTGATGTTGCCGCAGCCTACAATCCCGACGGTCATTTTCTCGTTCATGGATGACGTCCTTTCCTGGTGAGTTTTTTGCGCGATGGCGTCCCCTGGCAGGGCTTTTGTGCATCTTCTTCGATTGTATAATGAGGAAGCGCGCCTGTCAAGAAACCGTTTCAATTTGCACGAAAATGTGAGATGTGAGGTGTGAGTAGCGATTGCGACGGTTCTCTACTTCCGGTTCACGGGTCTCTATTCTCGGAGGAGAAGATAGGGGACGCAGATTCACGCAGGTAAACGCCGATCAGATCTGTGATACCATCTTCAATTTCTGATTCGTGAAATTCGTGTTCATTCGGGGACCATTTTCGCAGGAGGAAAGGCATGCTCTATCATCGGAGACTTCGCACTATCGTTTTCAGTCTGGTGTTGACCCTCGCGCTGATTGCCGCGACGGTCCCCGCCGTTTGGGCGCAAGGCGTCACCCACGTGGTGCAGCGGGGCGATACGCTTTACAGCATCGCGCGCCGCTACGGCGTGACCGTGCAGAGCCTGGTCCAGGCTAACGGCATTCTCAATCCCAATCTCATCTATGTGGGACAGCGGCTCAGCATCCCCGGCGCGACAGCGCCGGCGCCGACGCCGACCCCGCCCCCGGCGACCGGCGTTGTCCATGTGGTAGCGCCCGGCGAGACGTTGACGCGGATCGCGCTGCGCTACGGCGTCACGGTCTATGCCATCGTCAGCGCCAACAACCTGGCCAACCCCAACCTGATCTCTGTGGGGCAGCGATTGACCATCCCCGGCGGCGCTCCACCGGGCCCGGCTCCCACCCCCGCTCCGACGCCAGGGCCGATCCTCAGCGGCTTCCAGTTGGGCGGCCAGGCCCATGCGCTCACCTATGCTGAGCAAATGCGTCACGCCGGCATGAGCTGGGTCAAGTTCCAGGTGGCATACTCCCCCGGCGCCTCCGCGAGCGCCGCTCACGACCTGATCCAGCAGGGACACGCGGCGGGCTTCAAGGTGCTGCTCAGCCTCACCGGGCGGGATAAGAATCCCGCCAGCATTGATTTCGCCGGATTTATCTCCTTCGTGACCGAAGTGGCGCAAGGCGGGCCCGACGCCATTGAGGTGTGGAACGAGGCCAACATTGACCGCGAATGGCCTGCCGGGCAGATCAGCCCCACGGCCTATGTTCAGCAGCTGCTCGCGCCGGCTTATCGGGCCATCAAGGCCGTGAATCCCGCGATCGTCGTCATCTCCGGCGCACTCGCGCCGACGGGGTACTTCGGCGGTCGCTGCACCGGTGCCGGCTGCGACGACGCCCCCTACCTCGCGGCGATGCGGGCCGCCGGCGCGACGTCATCCATGGATTGTGTGGGCGTCCATTACAACGAGGGCATCCTGCCGCCCTCACAGACCAGCGGCGACCCCCGCGGCAATCCCACGCACTACACGCGCTATTTCTGGACGATGGTAAACACGTACTACAACGCCTTGGGCGGACAACGCCCGCTTTGTTTCACCGAACTCGGCTATCTTTCTCCCGAAGATTACGGGACTTTGCCCGCCGCTTTCTCCTGGGCGGCGAACACCACGATCGCGCAGCACGCGGCATGGCTGGCGCAGGCAGCGCAGCTCGCAAGGAGTTCGGGCAAAGTGCGGCTGCTGATAGTCTACAACGTGGATTTCACCGAGTGGGGCGGCGACGATCCGCAGGCAGGCTATGCCATCCTTCGCCGTGATGGCAGTTGCCCGGCCTGCGAGACCCTGCACACCGTCATGCATTAGCCGCTTCGGGGGATAGTCGCAGCGGCGTGGGGTCAGCGCGCTTCTATTTCTTCCATGCGGATTCTTCCATGCGGAAGATGAGGGCCGTCTCCGGCGTTGCGCCCGCGCGCCAGCGGAGCGTCCCCAGGAATCCCTGCCGCTCGACGCCGGGCAGGGCGGCGGCGACGGCGGCGCGGTCTGGCTCGCCGGCAGCTCCGGCTGCGGCGATGGCCTCGGCCAACGTGTAGACCGCTTCGTAGGTCGGCAGCGCCCAAACGCCGGGGGCGGGCGTGTGCGGGCCGACGGCGCGATAGGCGGCGATCCAATCGGCGGTCCCGTCGAGCGTTTCCGGCAGGGGATAGCTCTCGTCCTCTGCACCGAGCGCCAGCAACGGCAATCCCGCTTCGGCGTAGAGGGGGCGGGCGGCAGCGGTGCTTTCCGGCTGGAAATGGCCGATTGCAGCGACGACGTCCCCATCCGTGACGAGATTGCGGGCGGCAGTCACGGCGAAGTCGGGGTCGGCCCGGTCGTCGTAGGCCACGAGCTCCAACCGCCACCCGCCAGCACCGCCCGTCGCATTGATTTCGCGCACGGCCAGCCGCGCGGCGTAGATCGCATCATAGCCGACGTCGCGATCCGCCCCCTCGAAGGGCGCCACGAGGCCGATTTTCACCACCGGCGGGAGAGCGGGGGGCAGGCAGGCGGTCAGCGTGACCAGGAGGAGCAGCCACAGCGCTTTTGTGGGGATCGGGCGGGCGACCATGTCAGCTCAACAGCGCCAACGCCCGGCGGAGTTTTTCTTCGAAGGCGAGGCCGGCCTCGCGTGGCACTTGCTGCAGCGCGCGTTGCGCCTCGACGAGGCTGAACCCCAACGCCGTGAGGGCGGCGATCACGTCAGCGTCGTCTTCGCTGATGGCGGCAGCGGTCGGCCCGGCCAGCTTGGCGATCTTGTCCTTGAGGTGCAGCACGATCGCCTCGGCGGTCTTGCGTCCGACGCCGGGCGCGCGTGCAAGCACTTCTGGCTGTCCGTTGAAGATTGCCCGCTGCAGCGTGTCAGGCGAGAGGGTACCCAAAATGCTCAGCGCCGCTTTGGGACCCACCCCGGAGACGCCGAGCAGCAACTCAAAGAGGATTTTGGCTTCCGGCTCCAGGAAGCCGTAGAGGGCGAGCTCGTTTTCGCGGACGTGGAGATGGGTGTAGAGCCGCACCCGCTCGCCGGCGTGATGAGTGTCCCGCAGGGGAACGTTCACCAGAAACCCCACGCCGCCGACATCCAGGATGATCTGCCCTTCGGCTACTTCGAGGAGCGTGCCTTCCAGTTGAGCAATCATGGCGGGTCTCCTAAAAACGCTGGCGTGAGGCGGGGCTTTTCAGGGCTGCAACAGGCTTTCCAGGCGCGCCCGATGCAGATGGCAGATCGCGACCGCTGCGGCGTCGGCGGCGTCGTCGGGACGCGGCGTCTCCGCCAGGCCCAACAACACGCGCACCATCTCTTGCACCTGGTGCTTATCGGCGCTGCCGTAGCCGGTCACCGCCTGTTTGACCTGCAACGGCGTGTATTCCGCGGTGGGCAGGCCCGCCTCGGCCAGGGCCAGCAGCACTACGCCGCGGGCCTGCCCCACCGAGATGGCGGTCGTCACGTTTCGGCTGAAAAAGAGCTCCTCCACCGCGGCCGCGTCGGGCGCGTGCTCGCGGATCAACGCGCGCAACGCCGTGTAAATGGCCTGCAGACGCTGCGGCAGCGGCATCTTGGGGGGTGTCTCGATCGCTCCCAACGCCACCAGCTGCAAGGCCGCGCCATCCTCTTCGACGATGGCATAGCCGGTGATGGCCGTTCCCGGATCCACGCCGAGCGCGCGCATCAGAAGGAGGACTCGAAGGCCTCCACGGCCTCTTCTGTCACCTCAAGATTGGAAAACACGCGGCG
>JAAZNO010000364.1 GCA_012798275.1 Chloroflexota bacterium | reverse complement strand
TTGCCAACGCTAGCTCCCCCAATGAGGCGTCAGAAGAGGCGCAGGCGGGCAACTGGCCGGCCTGAGGTCAAGCAGCTCTGCCACCCAAGGCGTTTGAATGCGGGTTTGTGTTGACATCGCCGGGACCATATCATATAATAGTTAAAGCAATCGGGATCACCCTCACTTCATAACTGATCCCCCCGGCAGTGGTCATTTCTCTGGATGAGGACAAATGCCCTGGTGCCGCCTCCTCCGAAGGTCGTTTACAAGCGCTGGATGTGGAGCTATGGAAGGCGCCCTTCACACGATGCAGAAAGAAATAATTTTATGTTCTCCAAACTTTTTCAGAAAAATCAAAAGGCTATCGAGCCGACTGAGGTATATCACAACCTGCGCCGACAAATCCTGAGTCTGCGTCCCGGCGACGCCGGCATTGAGCCGACGCCGGAAATGCCCCACGTCTGGGGTGTCTTGATGGAGACGGGGTATCCTGAAGCGGTCGTGACTTTGCTCTCGCTCGCCGATGGCACAACGAGCCTGTATTTCAGCAGCGGTGGAGGGCTGATAGGCGGGGGGCAACATCCGACCGTCGCCCAGGCCAGTCAATCTTTTGTAGCGGCGGCGGGGGCTTATTACCAAAAAATGACGCTTACCTGGTCTTTCCCATTGCCTGGCGTCGGCAGAGTCAAGTTTTATGTCCTGACTTACTCGGGCATCTATACGGCTGATGCGGACGAAAACGAATTGGGACACAGAAAGCACGAGTTGTCTCCCCTGTTCTATGATGGGCAAGACGTCATCACGCAATTCAGGTTAGCGCAACAAGGGAAGACATGAGGCTGCGGTAGCTCTCAGCTTTCTATTTGCGAAAAAGTTGACGTGTTCCTGCGGCACGCGACTGCAAATGAAAATGTGAACCGTGAAGTGTGAGTAGAGGCTGTAATGGCTCATCGGTTTGGCTGGGGATGGGATCCCCAACCTGACACGAGCCAACCGCGCTGAAGCGCGTTGTTTGAGGGCGTAGCAGCCCCGGGGCAAGGAATTTCTAATCTTATTCGTGAAATTCGTGTTCATTCGGGGCCATTTTCGAAGGAGGGGACATGAACATCCGTTATGGGCTGCATGGGCTGACGCTCTTGGTTGTGCTCGGCAATCTGGGATGGGCGATGTTGCTGACGCCGGTGGCCGCTGCGCCGCTGCCGGTGACAACAGCTGCGTGTGACATCGGCCTCGTTTACGTCGGCAACACTGAAGTGGACCTGTCAATCCTGTATCAGGGAGCCGTCACAATTTACCGCAATGATATTCCCATTTTCACTGCGACCTCTGGCAATAACACGGCGGCGTTCAAGACTGACACCGGCCTGGTCAAAGGGCAGCGGTATACGTACCGCGGCGTCGTGGATGCCGACGGTCAACGCTGGACCTGTAACAGCACGCCATTTGACGTGGTCGCCGGCGAGGTGAGTGGCCTGCTCACCCGTGATGTCACCTGGGCCGGCGATCGCTGGGCCATCAGCCCCACGCTGACGCTGGCGGAAGGCGTCCGGCTTACCATCGCGCCCGGCACGACGGTGCAGGGTCCACCCGACGCGACGTTCCCTGGCTCGGGAGGGCTTCACCTGAGCCATAACGCCCGTCTGACAGCGAACGGCGCGACGCTCAGCGATCTGGTGGTGTACGGCTTAGAGACGACCAGTGTGCTGGCAATTCAGGATAGCACGCTCTACAACACCGCCCTCCTCGGACAGATGACCACCTTTGCGCGCAATACCGGCCGCAGCGACGGTTCCGTCTACATCCAGACGGACGTCCCGGCGGGCCAGACGTTGGAGTTCGCCGATAACGTCCTGCCCGGCTACCAGGTGGCCATCACCCTGAATTCCTCAACGGCCGGCGTGCACCTGACCGGTAACACGTTGACCGGCGTTGAGATCGCCCCTACGTCCAGCACGCCCCAGCTGGATGGCGATTATCTGATCGCCAACAACGTCTTCACCGAGACGCTCAACAGCTGGGGGCTGACGGTAGCCAACCTCCGGCAGGGCACGCTGACCATCGCCAACAACCTCAACGTCCCCTTCCTGGAGCTGCGCGACTTTTTCACCGGAACTTTGGGCACTCGTCGGGTCAGCGGCAACACGCTGCAACGCCAGCTGACCCTGCGGAATGTGGATCACTTGATGGTGGAGGACAACATCATCGCTGTCACCTATCCCGACAACTACGGGATCCAGATGGAAAACGCCTCGTATAATCAGATCGTGCGCAACCGGCTGCGCTACACCCAGAACGGCGCGAGTTACCCGGTCGTGGGGATTGGGATCGGCTTTGGCGGTTCCTACGGCGCGATCTACTCCACCCACAACGAAGTGTTCAGCAATACGCTCCAGAATTTCTACCACACCCAGCCCGGCGAGGGTGTGGGCATCGGCCTGGGCTTCGCCTCCGACACCCTTATCCGCGACAACATTTTCATTGACAATCGTCGCAACATTCAGTTAGGTGCGTATGATCCGTATAACCAGGGGACGAATGACGGCGAACATCCTGCTAATAACCGGGTGTACAACAACATCTTCGCGCGGCGGACGGGAACGGGCGTCGCCAATTTCTGGATCTCGGCTCCCTGCACGACCGAAGCGTGCGTCAACACCTGGGCCGTCGCCAAGACGCCCGGCAGCAATATTATTGGCGGGGCGTACCTGGGCGGCAACTGTTGGAGCGATTACGTCGGCGCCGACCCCGACGGCGACGGCTTGGGCAACACGGCGTATGAACTCAATGCCGATAACAGCGATCCCCGCCCGTTGTTCAGCGCCGATTGCGCCCGGCCCGATCTGGTGGTCACGCCGTTCATCCTCCAGACGTCGGCCGTCACCTATCGGAGCGGGCGCTACTACCTGCCGGTGGACGTGCGCGTGCAAAACGTCGGCTCCGGGCAGGCGGCGGCCAGCCTGCTGCGTGTGAGCGATAACGGCGGCTGGAGCCAGAACTTCAGCGTGGGTACCTTGCTACCGGGCGCCGCGCAGACGTTCCATGTGGAATGGGAGCTCACGGCCATTCTCGCCGCCGGGCGCGGCGTCAACACGGTGCAGCTCAACACGCAGGCCGACTCTGGCGCGGCGGTCGTGGAGCTCTCCGAGACCAACAACGATCGCTCGGCTACGTTGGCGCTGGATGTCCGTCCGCGCGTCCTGGGGGTCCGACCGGAATTTCCGCTGGACAATGGCCATTACTACCTGCAGAACGAAGCCGTTGCCAATCCGATCAAGGTTTTTGTGGATTGGAATGGCCTGTTGCCGGGGACCGGGAATGCCCCTTACGGCGCCGTCTACTTCAACGTCAACGGCGTGCAGGTGAAAGAGACCGGCCAGTCCTGGGGGGCGCAGCACACCTACGACATGGGCGGCGATTTCCAGCCCGCGTTGGGTTGCCCCGGGCCGAACGTTTTGCGCCTGTGGGCTGCGCTGTCGCTGGGCGGGGTGGAAATCACCTCGCTGGAAACGGCGCTGCAACCCATCGTCTTTCCTTTCCCCGGCTGGGTACAGTGGGTCATCCAAAATATCCCCGGCTCCGACGCCAGCTTTGAAACAACGCTGAAATCGCCGGTTGTGGAGTATGTCTACGATTTTAAATATCCGGAGCCGCCCTTTGAGGCCGATTGGACGCCGCCGGGTTGGGTGCCTTTCCTGGGTGGGCAGCCCATCGGAATCCGCGAGACGCAGGCGGAGGCTGCGGCGTTGGGACGCTCCAATGGCTCCGGCCAGGTTGGTCTTTCCGGACAGACCGGCATGGAATTTGGCGCGCTCACCGCCAGGGGGCTACTCTCCGGCCAAGGGGATGTGAAATTCAAGTGCGGCGAGAGCCTGGATCTGACGCACGCCCGGCTGAACCTGGACGTTTCGGCCGAATACAAGAAGGAGATGGGGCTGGCAGAGCTCGTGCCGGGCCTGCGCGCCGCCGAATCCTGGCCGGTTATCGGGCGCATCATCCGCTGGGTCAACGGGATCGCCAAAATCAGCGGCGCATTCGGGCCGGGGGTCAACGTCCAGACGGTCTTTGAGGAACAGACCGGCGAGCTCAAATTTGTGGAGGGGACAGGGCAGGCGCGCCTGGCGACCCGCGTCACGCTGGCGACTGAGGTATGCGAGGACCTCAGCGCTGAAGTTTACGGCGGCGGGACGCCCTACGTCACCGTGCAGGCGCCGGCCGCCCCTTCCTATCTCAAGGACGTCGGCATAGACCTGGATTACGGCGCGACATTCACAGCCTGGCACTTTGAAGCCGCCTACGAGCGCGCGATCAACTGCGCCTATCCGCCCGGCGCCTGTGTGGAAAAGGCCACCGGTGACGAATCCGGGACCGGCATTACTTCCACGCTGGCCCTCTCCGCCTGGCATCTGATCCCCCGCGACTACGCCGGCGCCGCTTACGCGCGGCCTGTGTTGCATCCCGCCGCGCTGCTGCGCGCGACGACCACGGCGACGACGACACTGGTCACCAACATCTACCCCCGGCCGGAACCGGCGCTCGCGCTCACCGGCACGGAGCGGCTCCTGGTCTACGTGCAGGACGATCTGGCTAAACCGCACGGCCGCGGCACCGAACTCTACGCGCTGCGCTATAACGGTGGCTGGCTCGCGCCGACGCCCCTGACCAACGACGCGCAGCCGGATTTCGCGCCGACGTTAGCGTATGCCGGCAACCGCGGCCTGCTGCTCTGGGAACGCTCCACACTCCCGACCGGGATCACGCCGACGCTCAGCATCACCTTTGCGCAGAGCCTGGAGATCGCCGGCAGTGTCTGGAACGGCTCGGCCTGGAGCGCGCCGGTCACGTTGACGACCAACAGCCTGATGGATCACGCGCCCCGGCTGGCCGTCGGCAACGGCGGCGCAGCGCTCGCGCTCTGGCAGACGAACGACGGGACCGACATCCTCGGCACGCCGGCGCACCCGCTGACGCTGACCTATGCGCTCTGGAATGGGACGGCCTGGAACGCACCGGCCCCGGCGCTCGCCGGCCTCTACGACGTGCTGGACGTGGACGTCGCGCTCAACTCCGCCGCACTCGGCACGCTGGTCTACGTCCGCGACATGGACGGCTTGCTGAGCACCACGACCGACAGCGAGCTCTTTTACAGTACTTTCAACGGCGTGACCTGGAGCGTGCCGACGCAGGTGACCAGCGATACGGTGGCCGATACCACGCCGGCAGTCGCTTACGATCCGGCCGGCGTCCGGCATCTGCTCTGGCTGCGCGGCGGGCAACTGGTGGAACTGCGCGGCTCGTGGGATCCGACGCAGGCGCAGGTGGTGCTGCCTGCTGCCACGGAAGGCGGGCTGCTCGGTTTCCGGCTCAGCCGCGCTGCCGACGGCAATCTCGCGCTGAGCTGGCAGGCGATCAACGGCACAGACAGCGACCTCACGTACAGCCTCTACGACGGTACCGACGGCCGCTGGAGCGCGGCGCGCCCGCTCTTGAACGACCTGGCCGTGGAGGCGGCGCACAGTCCGGCCTTTGGGGACGACGGCAATCTCTACCTGGCCTACCAACAGACGGCGATCTCCCTGGTCACCAAGACGGTGACGATGTCGCCGACGCTGACCATCACAGTCACCGGCCTGCCGCAGCCGGGCCAGAGCGACCTGGTCTTCCTGGAGCACCCGGTCGGCTACGATTGGGCGCTGGAGTCGCTCCAGGCGGCGCCGGCCAATCCCGCGCCGGGTCAGGCGGTGACGCTCACTGCCGTCTTGCGCAATGCCGGCGACCGGGTCCCGCCCGCGCCGCAGGTTGCCTTCTACGACAGCGCGACGGCCATCGCCACGCGGCCGCTCGCGCTCAGCCCGGCGGGGGGATACACGGTCCCGGTCACGCTGAGCTGGACGTTGCCGCTCACGCCGGGGATGCACGCGCTCAGCGCGGTGGCCGATCCGGCCGCCCTGGTCACCGAGACCGATGAGACGAACAACGCCTTCACGCTCACCACCAGCCTGCCCGACCTCTGGCCGGAGCTTGCCGAGCCGGAGTTCAGCAGCACGGCGCTCACCGTGACGGTGCGGGTCGGCAACGCCGGCGTCATCGCCGTGACGACGCCATTCACGCTCGCCCTACGGCTTGACGATCCGTTGACCGGGACGCGCGTCGCGGTGCGGCCATGGACTGTCGGCGTGGAGCCGGGTGGACTCGTCACGGCCACGTGGGTGGTGACGGATCTGACGCCGCTGGCTGGCAGCACGGGCGAGCTCTGGCTGCGGATTGACGCTGGCGACGCGGTGTTAGAGGCCGACGAGGCCAACAATGAGCTGGACGTGCCGTTCCATTGGTGGCCTGACCTCACGTTGACGGCAGCGGACATCGCGGACGACGGCAGGGTGACCGTCCACAACCGGGGGTATCTTACGGCCACGGGCGTCCTGGTGGAGGTGCACGGCGGCAGTCTGACGGGGGCGGTGCAATCCAGCCAGACCATCGCTGCTCTTGCGCCGGGGGC
>JAAZNO010000363.1 GCA_012798275.1 Chloroflexota bacterium | reverse complement strand
GGAGAATCCTACCTTCGCCGACGATATCGAGCGCCTCATCCGTGAGCGCCTGCAGACACTGGAGGAAGTGCCGCTCAAGGTTGGCGTCACCGCCGAAGGTGGTGAGATGGACGTTGAGGACATCTAAGCGCGCGCGACAGCTACGTTTCCTCGAGAAATAGAGATCAGTGAGCCGTGAGTAGGGAGCCGTTGCAATCTATGCTTGCGGCTCATGACTCACGACTCACATTTTTATTCTTGACGATGTGTCGCAGGAACACGTCACCTCCTGGAGGATTTCATGGACGCTTTGGCAAGTTTGAGCCCCGTGGTTCAGGCTCTCGTGGCAGCGCTGTTTACCTGGGGGATGACGGCGGCGGGAGCGGCCGCCGTATTTTTGAGCCGTGAGGTCAACCGTAGATTGCTGGACAGTATGTTGGGATTTGCTGCCGGGGTGATGATCGCGGCGAGCTATTGGTCGCTGCTCGCGCCGGCGATTGAAATGGCTGCGGGGGGGGCGTTGCCGGCCTGGTTCCCGGCCGTCAGCGGTTTCCTGATGGGCGGTGCTTTCCTGCGGTTGGTGGACCGGCTTCTCCCGCATTTGCACGTCGGAGAAATGACCCCGGAAGGCCTCAAGTCCCCCTGGCAACGGACGACGTTGCTGGTCCTGGCGATCACGCTGCACAATTTTCCCGAAGGGCTGGCGGTGGGGGTGGCTTTCGGCGCGCTCGCGGCAGGGTTGCCGACCGCCGCGACGTCTGGCGCTATGGCGTTGGCGCTGGGCATCGGGATCCAGAATCTTCCAGAAGGGCTGGCAGTTTCCATGCCCCTGCGGCGTGAGGGCATCTCGCGCGGCAAAAGTTTCTTTTACGGTCAGCTTTCGGGCGTGGTTGAACCTGTCGCCGCTGTGTTGGGCGCGGCCGCGGTGATGCTGGCGCAGCCGATTTTGCCTTACGCGCTGGCTTTTGCGGCGGGCGCGATGATTTTCGTGGTCGCCGAGGATTTGATCCCCGAAGCGCAACGGGGGGGCTATGTCCACGAGGCGACGCTGGGCGTGATGCTGGGCTTCGCCGTGATGATGTTCCTGGACGTGGCGTTAGGCTAAAATGACCCCGCCCGGCGGTTCACAACAGCGCCGGGCGGGGTAGAGGATCGGGCTTAGCCGGCCAGGGTCAGGCCGAAGCGGTCGAGCACGCGCTGCAGCGGCGTGAAGAGGGTCACTTGCTCGGAGCCGGCAAAGAGCAACCCCACCGCGCGCCGCCCCATGTCCAGGATGGCGGAGCCGGAATCGCCGGGACTGCTCATCTGCCCGGCGATGATTTGATCGGTGAAGCGGGCCACTTTCCCCTGATAGTCCACATTCACCGTGACGTTGATCTGTTGCACGCTCCCCTGCGTGTAGCCGGTAGTCCGTCCCACTTTTTGAAGGGACAGCCCCAAGGTCGGTTCGCCGACCCCGGTGGGCAGGCCGATGTCCCCAATCGCCGCCTCGACGAGTTCCGGCGCGACCACCCGCGCCAGCGCGGCATCCATGAGATTCTCCCCCGGCGTTTTCTGCACCGCTGCCAGCCGATGGGTGGAGCCGGCGAGGCGGGCCAGCGCGTTGAGGATCTGCACCACAGTCTGCGCGATCGCGCACTGTCCGGGCTGCTCCCCGAAATCCAACGGCTCGAATTCTGCCAGCGTGGCGATGCGGTCGTCGGGGGTGCCCTGATCGAGGGGGGCAGGTTGCCAGATGGCGTCGCCGATGTGCGCGTCGTTGCTGTTCGCCAGGACGTGATTGTTGCTGAGGATGTAGAGCTCGTCCCCGCGTTGCACGAGCAGGCCAAATGTGCCGGCCGTGATACGGTAATGGCCGATGGACACGCCGGGCATTGCCGGGCGATGCCGCGCTTTGGGGTCGAAGGGGGGCAGGTAAGCCCGAATGAGGCCCGTTTCTACCACGTCGGTCGGAAAGCCATCCACCGCTTGGGGGACGAGGTCCCGGGGCGCGAGCTCGGTGACGGGCATTTTGCGCACGACGGAGACCACCAGGCTGAGCTCGTCGGTCTGTTCCGTGCCTCGAACTTTGTAGCCCAGGCCACAGGCGACTACATTGCGTCGCGTCAGCAGTTCGGGAACGGCGGCGCTGTAGATGCCGCGCACTTGAGCCAGGATGTCATTGTTCATCTTTGAGCCTCCTCGGAAAATGGCCCCGAATGGGCACGAATTCCACGAATAAGATTAGAAATTCCTTACCGCCGGGGCTGATACGTCCCCAAACAGTGCGCTTCAGCGCGGTTGGCTCGTGTCAGGTGGGGGATTCCATCCCCAGCCGACTTACGTTCGTTTTCTGATGCTGCCAACCCGCATGAAGATGCAAACTTTCGTGGATTTCAACATACGATTTTCAAAATCAGAATCTGTGAAATCGGCGTGAATCTGCGTCCAATATCTTCTCTCGAAAATCAGCGAATTCTATTCAGGCGCCGGGCCCCGAGGGCCTGGCG
>JAAZNO010000362.1 GCA_012798275.1 Chloroflexota bacterium | reverse complement strand
CAGTCGCGGGCGTAAAACCGCGAGGCGATCCGCATCCCAAAAGCGAAAGCGCGCGGGAACCGATACAGCAATCCGGCAATGCGCCGGTTACCGGCCAGTTTGAGCGGCACCGCCAGCCCTGAACCGACCACGGGGGAGCCTGTCACCGCCACGCGCGAGACCCGCTGTGGATACATCAACGCCAGACTCAGCGAGACGGTCCCCCCCATCGAGTGCCCCATCACCGGCGCACGCTCCACACCCAGGCGTTCCATGAACTGATTCACCATCTCCACATATTCGCCGACGGTGAATGCCCCGTGTTTAGCCGACTCGCCAAAGCCCCAGAAATCAAGCGCGTAGGTCTTGTACCTGGAAGCCAACAGCTGCATCGTGGGAAGCCAATAGCTCCACGAACCCAACCAGCAATGCAGCAAGATCACCGGCTTGCCGCGTCCGATGGCTTCATAGTGGACGATTCCACGATCGGTGACAATGGCTACCATGACATCAATTCCGGCCTCTCCCCAGTGCTTCTATGATAACATACCTCTTGCGGCCGAAGCAAAAGGGGCCGTTGCGGTTCGGTTAAAAAACGGTTACTCTTCGGTCTGATCCATGACCTCGAGGATTGAATACAGGAGTTCCAGCAACACTTGCTTGACGCTCTCACGGTCGCGCGCCACGCACGGGACGACCTTGACGTCCGGCTCAATCTTGAGCACGATGCGCAAGTCATCAGCCGGCCAGGCATCCGGTATGTCCTGCTTGTTGGCGGCGACGATGTACGGCACAGGTGAATAGGCGCGGAAAGTGTCTAAAATGCGCTGCGCCTCGCGGAAGGTCTCCGGCCGGGTGCTGTCCACCATCACCACAAAGCCCAGCATCCCCTCAGAGAGGATTTCCCACATAAAATCGAAACGGCGCTGTCCCGGCGTGCCAAACAAATAGAGGATCAATTCCTCATCAATGGTAATGCGACCGAAGTCCATCGCCACCGTCGTCGCGTCCTTAATACGCTCGGCCCGGCTGGAGATCTTCCTTTCGGTCGAAACGACATCAATTTCACTCACACTCTGGATGAATTCGGTCTTCCCAGAAGCAAAGGGCCCCGTCACGACGATCTTCAGTGTTTGCATGGACTAGAGCTCCCGAATGCGATCAATGAGCTTGTGAATCAAGCTGCGCTTGACGTCAGGGCGACGCGCCCCCATCATGGCCTCAGGACGTTCCTTCTCCTCCGGCCGAACGCTCCGCGGCTCCCCGACCGTGGCTTCAGCCATCTGCCTCGGCGGACGAATGATTTCGACCAACCCCGCTTGCAGCAGGCCATAGACGATCTTGCGAATCTGAAATTCGCTCATGTTGTTGTACTGTGCGATCTGCCGGATGGCGTTGCGCGGATTGACGAAGGAAATCACCCGCCACTCCTCCACAGTCAGGTTCACATCCCGCAACGGGGTGTTGGGCTTCTCGGCAAATTTCAGCGCCACGTCGAGGGAAGGGATCTCTTCCTGCAGCCGTTCCCACTCTTTGAGCCGCCGGCTCCCCTCCATAATGACGTTTTCCAGGGCAATCGAGCTCACCAGCTTGCCCTGAATGGGCAACTCGTTCGGCTCGAAGCGGAACGTCCCCGCATTCCAGGAAAACACGCTGTAAGCCGTGTCCGTGATGTGTTGGCGCACGAGCTGCACCAGTTCCTGCTGCTGGACATGTCCCGACTGGATAAGCATCAGCGCCACATCCCGGTCGGGTTTGCTACCCATGTTGGTCGCAATAACGCGCGCCTGCTCCGCCGTCAACTTACCCGCTTTTTGTAGCAAGGGTAACAACGCGAGTTCCTGTCCATCCGCTGCGGCGTACACTAACGCTCCCTCGCGGAAACACAGGTAGGCCTTGCTTTGCGCACCCTCCAGGTAGAGCGTCCCCGTTTTACGGGCCAGGTTGATCAGGTTCAGCAGTTGTGTGATGCCGAAATCCTTCAAGTTGCCTTTTAGCGCCATTTCTGCCGTCCTTACTCCGATCTCAGGAAAACCAAAAGTGTGTCGTGAAAATCTTACATAACCCCATTATAACTTGCTTCTAAGAGTCAGCAAACCCGCCTTTATGCGCGGCCGCCTGCGCCAGAAGTTCTTCCGCGCCCTGCCGCGAGGCCGCGCCCTGCGTCCCCAACATCTGCGCCAGTTCCTCCAACCGCGCCGCCGTTTCCAAACGCCGCACCGTGGTCACCGTGCGCCCTTCCACCACGGCCTTTTGCACGCCGTAATGGGCATCGCCAAACGCGGCCAGCTGCGGCAGATGGGTGATGCACAACACCTGATGCGCCGGCTGTGCGTCCCCCGTGGCCGCTCCCGTTGGCCGGGTCAGCCGCCAGAGCTTGGCGCCGACAATGGCCCCAACGCGCCCGCCGATGCCCTGATCAATCTCGTCGAAAATCAACGTCGGTGTGCGATCGGCGCGCGAAAGCACCGTCTTGAGCGCCAGCATGAGCCGCGCCGTCTCTCCCCCCGAAGCGATGCGCGCCAGCGGCTTGAGTCCCTCGCCTACATTCGGCGCGATCAGGAATTCCACCTGCTCCACCCCCGTGAGATCGAAAGCGGCGGACGATACGGGAGTGTCGTCCTGGACCTCGACGTCGTCTGCCGTGACCCACACCTCCGCCGGCAGCGCCGTTTCCAGCGGCAGACCGGCGGGGTCCGTCTCACAGCGGAACGCGACGCCAAACCGCGTCCCCCCCATGCGCAGATCGGCCAGTTCCCCCTCAACGCCGGCAGCCAGCCGTCGCGCGGCATCTCGTCGCGCCGCCGACAGCGTCCCACACAGTTCCGCCGCCGCCACACTGCACGCCGCCGCCGCTTCTTCCAGCCCGGCGATGCGCTCGTCGCTGTGCTCCAGAGCTTCCAGCTCCGCCGCGATTCTGGTCGCGTAGGCCAGAATCTCAGGGATGTCGCCGCCGTATTTGCGCCGCAGGCTGTGAATCAGCGCCAGGCGCTCCTCGACCTGCTGCAGCCGGCGCGGGTTGAACTCGATGCGGCCCAGGTATTCCCGCAGGGAGCGCGCCAGATCCTCGAGCTGATACACTGCTTCCAGCCAGGCGCTCTCCTGAGAGCTCAGCGAGGGATCCACCCGCACCAGCGCGGCCATCTCCCGTTGCCCCTGGCCCAACAGATCAAGCACCGCCGGCGACTCTTCCGCGCCCTCCTCGAGCAGCGTCAGCAACGTCGCCGTCAGCGACGCCAGCTGCTCCGCATTCGCCAGGCGAACGCGCTCTGCCGCAAGCTCGTCCTCCTCGCCGATTTGCAACGCCGCGGCCGTGAGCTCCTGCAGCTGGAAGCGCAACAGGTCCTGCCGCTGCATCCGGCTGCTTTCGTCCTGGCGCAGCGCTTGCAACTCCCGCCGTACTGCCTGCAGGCGTCGGACCGCCTCAGCGACGCGCTCCCGCAATTCCCCGAGATCGGCAAAGCGATCCAGCAGCTGCACATGCTCCGCAACCCGCAGGAGGCTCAGATGCTCGCTCTGCCCGTGAATGTCCACCAACTGCTCGCCAAGCTGGCGCAACAACGCCGCCGCGACCACCGAGCCGTTGACACGCGCGACCGAACGGCCATTGTCGCGGAGCTCGCGACTCAGCCACAGCACATCGGCGGCCTCGCTATCCAGCCCCTCTTGCTCGAGGAGCGGCGCGAGCCGCGCCTGCTGCCCGGCGTCGAGCTGAAACATCCCTTCGACCAAGGCGCGCGTGGCGCCCTCGCGGATCGCCGTCGCATCGGCGCGCCCGCCCAGCAACAGCATCACCGCATCAATCACGATGGATTTACCGGCGCCGGTCTCCCCTGTGAGAATATTGAAACCCGGCTCCAGGTTCAAATGCAATTCGTCAATGATGGCAAAATCTCGAATATGCAGCTCTTTTAACACACGCGCCCCTCACCCCGCAGATATACTCGCGCTTCAGTTATACTTTCCACTATACTTTCCACGGTTACAATCTTTCATTGTAACGATTCAACCACCGACTGAGAAACGGCATAGATTTCAGAGCAATTGCTGAAAGAATCAAATTTGTAATACGTACCGCCTTTGCCCCCTATCCCCTTCCCCCCGCGCGCGCGGGGGGAAGGGGACTTTTTTGCCCCCTTATTTTTTCTCCCCCTCCCCAGTGCGTGCACTGGGGAGGGGCAAAAACTACCGGTCACAAAGGTTCGTCCATTGCCGTCTGGATAGTTGACGCCAGGTTGAACAGTTACGAGATTTGAAAGATTATGGCCGTGAGCAGTATCACATCATCGAAAATTTACCAGAGATGCCGGAGACACAGGAAAAATCTGATAAGACGCCGTGTCCTCTGTGACTCCAGGGTTAAAATTATTTGCGCCGCTGAGGCCGTCTTATTTCCGATACCGTCCAATGAAAAAAAGCATATACCTGATTAGCCGAGAAAGCAAGTCCGCCGACGTTTGGAAGGCTTTGAAACAGGTCTGAGAGCTTTTGAGAGCTGCTTTATGCTAAGATGTGAGCGTTAAAAGATAGCCAGGACATCGGGAGTATAGTCTGCCTGTGGAACACAGTTCCCGTATTGCGGGATTTTATAATCTGAGCGGCGCTGAACGTCTGCAGCTGGTTGCCGACTGGGCCGCGCTGAATGCCGAAGAGCAAGCCGTGCTCTCCGGCATTTTGGGCCTGGATGTGGAACACGGCGCGGCCATGATCGAGAACGTTATCGGGATCTACAGCCTGCCACTCGGCATCGCCGCCAATTTCACGGTGAACGGCCGCGACGTGCTGGTGCCCATGGTGATCGAGGAGCCGTCGGTCGTCGCGGGGGCCTCGCTGGCTGCCCGACTGGCGCGCGCCGGCGGCGGCTTCAGCGCGAGCACCGCCGAGCCGGTGATGATCGGACAGCTGCAGGTCATGGGCCTTGACGATCTCGAGGCCGCGCAGGCGCGCCTTCTGGCGGAGAAAGCGGCACTCCTGGCCCTGGCCCATGCCGTGGACCCCGTCCTCGCGCAGCTGGGCGGCGGCGCGCAAGACCTGGAAGTCCGCCTCCTGCCGGAGACGCCCGCCGGTCCCATGCTCATCGTGCACCTGCTCTACGACGT
>JAAZNO010000046.1 GCA_012798275.1 Chloroflexota bacterium | reverse complement strand
GGCCGGCGAGAGTGGCGAGACTGGCGCTCAGCAGCCCATGCCCGATTGGCTGATGGGGTTCCTGGGGCCTGAGACGCCTGAGCCGGGCGAGACGTCTGGCGCGGTGCCCGATGGGCTCGCGGAGCGGGCTGAGGAGACGGCCACACCGCCTGAAGAACCGGTCACGCCGGTAGAGCTGCCGGACTGGCTCACCAGCCTGGCGGAAGAGAGCGCGCCGGCGGCTGTGCCCTCCCGCCCGGAACTCGAACCGGCTGCGGAGCTGCCGGACTGGCTCACGGGCCTGGCGGAAGAGAGTGCGCCGGCTGCTGCGGCCCCGGCGCCGGAACCCGAACCCGCTGCGGAGCTGCCGGACTGGCTTGCTGGCCTGGTTGAGGAAGCGGCCAGCCCTTCACCCCCCGCCCCTCCCATTGCTGCCGAAGAAGGAATCCCTGATTGGCTGTCTGGCATCATGGAAGAAGTGCCGGCTGCGGAGCCTATCCTGGAGCCGGAACCTCAGGAGCCGGAAGCGAGCCTGGAACCGGCGGCCCTGCCCGATTGGCTCGCCGGGGTCCTGGAGCCTGAAGAGACGCCGGCTCAGAGGCCGGGAGCGCCTGCAATTTCTGCTGCCCCGGCGCCGGATTGGCTTTCTGCCTGGGAGGAGGACATTGAGGAAGAACATCCCATTGGGGGTCGGGAGGATTTAAGTGCCGAAGACACCTGGCCTGAACAGCAAGCGCCGGCTTCCGAAAGCGCCCGGATGGGAGCGGGGGAAATGGCGGCTGAAGTCCCGGATTGGCTGCGGGCGTTGGGACCGCGCTCCGGCGCTGTTGCGGTTGAGGCGCTGCCGGAGGGATTAGAGCAGGCCGAGCTCCCGATGTGGCTGGAGCAACTGCGTCCGCCCGGCACCGCGCCTCTGGATTCCAGCCGCGCCCCCGAAGCGCCCCCCGGCGAGGAAGCGCCTGTGGAAGGGCTGACCCGCGCGGAAATTCCTGATTGGTTGCAGCCGTATCGTCCTACGGCCACGTCGCCGGCGACGGGGACGTCGGCGCTTGAGATGGCGGTGAGCGCCCCGGAGAGCGAAGGTCCCCTGTCCGGGCTGGCGGGACTTCTGCCGGCGTTGCCGGGGGTAGACGCGCCCGCCCACTTTGCGCCGACCATGGCCGTCCCCTTGCCGCAGACCGTGGTTCAAGAGGCGCAACTGTGGCAACAGCTGCTGGAAGGTGGCGCGGGCGCCCAGGGTCGGCCTAAACCGCGCGCTCGGGTGACCTGGCCTGCCGTTGTGGTGCGGGTGATGGTGGCGCTCGTGCTGGTGTTGGCCTCGTTATTGCGCTTTTCCGAAACGCCCCTCGCGCAACCGCCGGAGCAGCCCAATGTCTCCGCGCTGTATGCCACTATTGAAGCCCTGCAACCCGGTGCGGAGGTGTGGATCGCCTTCGACTACACCCTGGCTGACGTGGATGAGATGGACTTCATCGTTGAGGCGTTGTTGGAGCATTTGTTGAGCCGCGAGGCGCGGATTGTGGCGGTGAGCACGCTGCCGGAAGGTCCCGGCCTCATTGCCGACCGCTTTGCCTGGGCGTTGGGACGCCCTGATGTCTCGCCCGACAGCCTGGTCAGCCGAGGCTTTGTGGCGGGGGGGACGGCGGGCGTGGCGCAGATTCTCACGAGCGCCACTGCCGACGCCGGGCCCCACTTGCTCGTGGTGCTCACCTCGCGGCCTGAAAAGCTCAAGGCCTGGGTGGAACAGACCGCGGTCATCAATGGCGCGCGGCTCGCTGAGGGGAAACCGGCGTTGCCTCTCGTCGCCGGGGTGAGCGCCGCAGCGGCGCCGCAGCTCCGCCCCTACCTCAACGCCTCCGCTCAGGCTGGATGGTTGAGCGGCTTTTCGGGGGTTGCGGCCTATTTGCAGGCTCGTGGATTGCCGCCGCGGGAGGACATCAGCCGTCGCCTGGATGCTTTGTTGGTGACCCAATGGCTGGCGGCGAGTCTCCTGGCAGCGGGAGCGTTGTTCTATCTGCTGGCGGGCAAACAGAAGACGGGGTAAGGCCATGGATACGAATATGATAACCCTCATCGCGGGCGCGATCATTACCCTGGCGGTTTTCAGCTATCTGCTCGGTGATAACCTGCTCTATCGGTGGGCGCTGGCGCTGTTGGTGGGCAGCGGTGTGGGCTATGCGCTGGCGATTGTGGTGCGCGAGGTGCTGGTGACGCGGCTTATGGGTACGGTGCGTAGCCTGTATCTTGTGCCCCTGATCCTGGGGGCGTTGTTGCTGCTCAAGGGATTTCCCCGCTTTTCGGCGTTCGGGAATATTTCCATGGGCTTCATCATTGGCGTGGGCGCCGCGGTGGCGGTGAGCGGGGCCTTGCTGGGCACTGTCATCCCGCAGGTGCGCGATACAGGGGCGGCTGTGACCTTGCAGGGGGGATGGTCGCCCTTTCTCGATGGCCTGTTGGCGCTGGCGGGGACCATTCTGGCGTTATTTGCTTTTTCCCCTCGCGTGCGCGTCGCGCGCACGGCGGAAGCGGAGGCTGAGCTGCCCCGCCCCGCACGCCTGGGAACCTGGGTCCAGCAGCTAGGGCGTGGTTTCATCACGGTGGCTCTAGCCGTGGCGTTTGGCGGCGCGCTGACCTCAGCGCTCACGTTATTCATTGGGCGCTGGTGGGCGGTGGTGGGAGCAGTGATGGAAGCGATTTCCAGGCTGACGGGGAGCTAAAGCATGACCGAAGAGCAGACCATCGAATCCATTCTGGTCGCCGATTGTGGCGCGGTCAATACCAATTTGTTGCTCTTGGAGCGGGTGGCCGAGAGCTATCGTTTCGTCGCCCAGGCAGAAACGCTGACGACCGCCGGCGCCCCCTGGAACGATGTCAGCGTGGGAGTGGTTCACGCCATCTGGGACCTCGAGCGCATCACCGGGCGTAAGTTTCATGCCAATGGAAAGGTGATCGTGCCGCGTGAGGGCTTGACCGGCGTGGACGCTTTCGTGGTGATTTTGAGTGCGCCGGAGCCCTTGCATGTGGTGCTGGCGGGCCTGGTGCCCGAAATGAGCCTGGAAAGCGCCTCTCACGCTGTGGCTTCGATCTACGCCTCGGTGGAAGCGGTGCTTTGCCGCGAGGGCGGCCTGCGTTCACCCGAGGAGACCTGGGCGCGGACGGTGCGCGATCTGGCGCCGGACGTGGTGTTGCTGGTAGGGGGAGTGGATGGTGGCGCAAGCCGGCCGGTCATGGAGCTGGCCGACGCCATTGCTTTGGGCGCTTCGATGCTCGAAAGCGATCGTCGCCCCCGCCTGATTTACGCGGGCAATGCCAAATTGCGGTCGCAGGTGACCAAATTACTGGGCGAAATCGTGACGGTAGATGTGGTAGATAACGTCCGCCCGACGGTGGATACGGAACATCTCGGTCCAACGCAGGCGTTGCTTGAGCAGCTCTATATCGAACAGCGGCTGTACAAATTGCCTGGCGTGGACACGCTTTCTGTCTGGAGCCGCCTACCCCTGCTGCCAACGGCGACGGCGTTTGGGCGGGTGGTGGAATACCTCTGGCACCGCGAGGGGCGGCAGGAGCGTGGTGTGCTGGGCGTGGATGTGGGCGCGGCGAGTATCACCATCGCGGCGTGTCAGCACGGGGAACTGGCGCTTTCGGTGCATAGTCAGAAGGGCAGCGTCTACGGGGCGCTGGCGTTGGCGGAAGACGAGGGTGTTGCGGCCTTGCAGCAGTGGCTGCCCGAAGAGATGAATGCGGCTCAGATTCTCGCCGTCCTGTATAACCGCGCGCTCAAGCCCTGGACCATCCCACAGCAGCTGCCGGAACTCTGGGTGGAACAGGCGGCGGTGCGGGAGATGCTCCGCCGCGCGATGCGTGAGGCACGCACGATCTGGGGCGGAAGCCAGGAGGACGCGCTGCCGGGCTTCGATCCGATCCTGGTCTCCGGGGGTAGCCTGGTTCACATGCCTCGTCCGGGCCAGATTCTTCTGGCTTTGCTGGATGGATTGGAGCCGACGGGCATTTCGACGGTGTTATTGGACACGAACCGCGCGGCGCCGGCGCTGGGGGCGATAGCGGGGATCAAGCCGCTGGCGGCAGCGTCGGCGCTCGACGCGGGGACTCTGGTGCCGCTCGGGACGGTGATCTCGCCGGTGGGCAAGGCGCATCCCGGCGAGGGGATCCTGCAGATGCGCATTATCTACGAAGATGGCAGCACCCTCGCTGTCGAGGCGCATTATGGGGAGCTGGAGCTCTGGCCCTTGTTGCCGGGTCAGCGCGCGACGTTGGAATTGCGTCCCAACCGCCGCTTTGACATCGGCCTGGGCGCGCCGGGACACGGCGGCAAGGTGCAGGTCATGGGTGGCCTGTTGGGATTGGTGGTGGATGGGCGCGGCCGCCCGTTGGTGTTGCCGGAGAATCCGGAACAGCGCCGTCACCGTCTGCAGCGCTGGCTCTGGGACGTGGGGGGCTGAGATGATCTTGCCTTTCAGCATTGTCAATCCGTTGACGCGCATTGAGGTGGTCCGGCAATTGCCGCAACCCGGCAAAGTATTGGTGCGGGAGCGGGATAATGTGGAAACCTTTCAGTTGGTGGCCGAATACACGCCCCCGCCGCAGTTCGCGATCATCAACGTGAGCCGCGAGCTGGCGGTGCCGCCCAAAAAGCTCTCCCCCTATCTGGAAGTGGCGGTGGGCGATGCGGTGGCAGAAGGCGCCGTGCTTGCCTCACGAGGCGGTCTGGGCGGGCGCGCGTGCCGTGCTCCCTTCGCCGGAACGGTGACGGGATCCGGGCGTGGCCGGCTGTTGTTGGAAGCGCCATCCCGGCCGGTGCAGCTCAACGCGCTCGTGCCGGGGATAGTGGCGCGGGTCCTGCCCGGTGAGGGCGCGGTCATTCAAGCCTGGGGCGCTCTCATTCAAGGGGTTTGGGGGAACGGGAAAGAAGTTTTCGGGGTGCTGCGGGTCGCGGTGCGCGGGGCGCATCAGTCCCTGCGGGCCAAGAAATTGGATGCTTCCTTGCAGGGCGCTGTCGTCGTGGGCGGCAGCAGTTGCGACGAGGAGGCCCTGGAACAGGCTGCGGAAATGCAGATAGGCGGTATGATCGTGGGAGGAGTCTCGCCCCAACTCATGCCGCGGCTGATGGAAATGCCCTTCCCGGTCGTGGCGACAGACGGCGTGGGCAAGGTGAGCATGTCTGAAGCGATCTTCAAGCTGCTGCGCTCGCTGGAGGGACGCGAAGCGGCGTTGAGCGGGCGTATGCCCGATCTCCATCGCCCGGCGTGGTCGCGGCTGGGGGATGTGGAACGTCCCTATGTGGCGGTGCCCATGCCTGCCCAAAACGGGACGGTGGTGGACCGGAACACGCCTTTGACGTTGGGCAGTCGGGTGCGGGCGTTGCGTGCGCCCTATATGGGAATGTCAGGAGTGGTGGTGGATATCCCGCCTGGGTTTGTCTTGCTGGAGACCGGAGCGCGTCGCCCTTGCGTCAAAGTGGATTTTGAAGGCGAGACGGTGTTGATTCCGTATGCAAATCTGGAATTGTTGTTATGAGTTTTTTGTCTTTGTGGTATAGTAATGCTGCGTGTGTTGTTATCGAGGTTTGTGGCCGGTGGGCACCGGCGCACCTTGGCACGGGTTCTATTTTCAGAGAAGATCACTTGCGGATTACGCATTTTCCGAGGAGAGAGCCATGGCTGATGACCTGCGGGACACTTTCGGCGACGACGTCTTCATGGATGCTGAGGAAGAGACCCCCGAAGAAGAGGGCGGAGAAAAGAAAAATCACACTTTCTTGATCGGCGTGGCCGTGTTAGGCGGTTTGCTGCTACTGGCCATTGCCGCGTTTGTGGTATGGGCGATGATCATCAATCCCCGTCAGACAGCGCAACAAGCGGCTGAAAACGACCGCATCATGGCCACCAATGAAGCGGTGCTGATTGCCATGCAGCAGACGCAGACGGTGGAGGCGCAGCCGACCTCCACTCCGACGGCGACGGCGACGCCGAAAGTGGAACCGACGGCAACGCCGACGCCCGTCATTCGCGCTACCAGCACCCCCACGCCGCCCTCCGAAACGGGCGCCGTCGGCGGGGAATCGGCCGGCACGCCGGCT
Source organism: Chloroflexota bacterium (assembly GCA_012798275.1). Classification (GTDB taxonomy): domain Bacteria; phylum Chloroflexota; class Anaerolineae; order B4-G1; family SLSP01; genus JAAZNO01. The sequence goes on along the minus strand of JAAZNO010000046.1, from coordinate 3,889 downwards.
CCTGGTGGTACGGCTACGGTCAGCCCGCGCGCCACGGCTACCCCGCGCACGGCGGGAACGACCCGTCCAACGGCGACGCCCTCCGCCGCAACCTCGGGCCCCAGCGCGACCCCGGACACGGGCCTGGGAGAGGTGTTGCTCATTGTCGCCGCGGGATTGCTGGCTGCCTTGTTGATCTTCGCCCGGAAGTTGCGCCGCGCCTGAATCAGTCGGTCTTGAATTTCGGGACACGGGGATGCCTTGCGCCGTGTCCCGTTTTTGATGATTACCGGGTTGCCGTGGGCCGTGGCGCTGGGTGCCCTCTCCTGGCGGCGACGCCGGAACGGGACGTACTGGCGGGAAAAGGCCCAATGGAAAGGTAAAGGTAGAGGAAAACAGGTATGGAAGGTCTGTGTGGCAAGGGCATCTGGCTGGCCCACTCGTATGATCTGCAGCGCGCTGTGGAAATGGCGACCAGGATCGAAGGCTCACATCTGCTGGCGAAGGTGGGCCATGGGCCGCATTATTTCCCCGAATCTGCGCGGGGATTGATCGGGCGCATCCGTTCCCTGGGATTCAGCCCCCTGGCCTGGTTGCACGTCACCGATCGCGCGCCGGAAGAGGCCGTCTGGACGATAGTGCAGTCTCTGGAACTGGGCTATGAAGCGGTGATCCTGTACCTGGGCGCGGCGTTGTTGACCGGGCGGCAATTGCAGCCCCTGGTGGAGGCGTTGCGCCAGGCCGAGGTGCCCGCGCCGCGCCTGCTAGTTGCGACGCCGCCGCCCGCGCATTTGCCCGATCGCGCCGCCCTGGAAGTCCTCGCGCCGCTGTGCCAGGGAGGGTGGATGCCGCTGTGTTTCCCGATCTGGGGTGGCACGGCAGATGACATGCTGGATTTCGAGGTGTATCAGGCCTTGCCCGAACTGAGCCTGATGTGGGGCCGCACACCGGAGATCTACCCGGTGCTCTCGCCGCAATTCTCCCGGCAGGCCGAGACGCCTTTCCTGCCTGAGGATCTCATTCCCTGGATCGAGGCGGTGATGCGGCACGGCGTGGATTTTTTCAGCGTCTATCACGCAGCGTTGGCCGAAAAGGCCCTGTGGCCGATTTTGCAGACGGCAACGGTGCGGTGTCAGCCCGCGACGGTGTCGCTAGCGATGCCGGAGGAGCCGGGGATGATTCTGCCGCAGCCGGTTTATATCACTGTGAGCGCCAACGACACGGTATGGGGGATTATCTCACGTCACGGGTTGAGTCGGACGCAGTTTTGGGAGTGGAACGGGCATTTGTGGGACAGCCGGGGGCTGCCACGGGATGCGGATTATCTGCAGGCCGGCTGGCGGGTGCGCGTCAAATAGCCGGGGCGCGTTGCCTTTCTTAAGCTCTGTGGTATAATCTGCTCTCGCTGCCGGCTTCGGGCGGCAATTTTGTGGGGAGAAAGTAACATGAATCTGGTTGAATCACTCGAACGCCAGTTGCAGCCGAATCCGGCTATTCCAGAATTGCGGCCTGGCGATACCGTCAAAGTACATGTGCGGATTGTTGAAGGTGGGCGTGAACGGGTGCAGCCCTTTCAGGGGACGATAATTCGTCTGCGCAAGGGCGGCGCGAACGCTAATTTCACGGTGCGCCGTATCGCTTCCAACGGGATTGGGGTTGAGCGTACTTTCTTGCTGCATTCCCCGCGCCTGGAGAAAGTAGAAGTGTTGCGACACGCCAAGGTGCGTCGCGCGCAGCTGTACTTCCTGCGCAACCGGCGGGGCAAGGCTGCGCGCTTAAAGGAAGATCGCAGATAGCACTGTCGGTAGTCATGCGACCCATTATCGGCATTACAGGGCGGAAGGACACTTCCGCCCGTTTGGTTCATAGCCCGATGTATTCTGTGGGCGAGACCTACGTCCACGCGGTACACCAGGCTGGTGGCGCTCCGGTGATCCTGCCCCCCATGCTGGCGGAAGCCGATTGGACGGCGTTGCTGGGACGCCTCGAGGGGCTGCTGCTCTCCGGTGGCGAGGATCTCCATCCGCGCCAGTATGGGCAGCCCCCTGAGGCATGGTTGGGGGGCGTGGATGAGACGCGGGACACGTCGGAGCTGGGCTTGATTCGCGCCGCATTGGAAATGCGGAAGCCGATTTTCGCCATCTGCCGCGGAATTCAGGTGCTCAATGTGGCGCTGGGAGGCACGCTGTATCAAGACCTCGCAGCGCAAGTCCCCGGCGCGTTGGACCACGCCTTCCTGATGAGCCGCTCATTGGATCAAAGCATCCACCCCGTGACGCTGGAGGCCGACAGCGCATTGGTGCGAATTTTGGGCGGCGTCACTTTTGCGGTGAACAGCGCCCATCACCAGAGCATTCAGACACCGGGCGCCGGTCTGCGCGTCGTGGGTCGCGCTCCCGACGGCGTGATCGAGGCTGTGGAACTGGCGGATTATCCCTTCTGCATCGGCGTGCAGTGGCATCCCGAGGCGTTGGTGCGGAGCGATCCGGCGATGGCGGCGTTGTTCGCGGCGTTGGTCGAGGCAGCGAGCTCCTGACGCCGTAGGACAGTTTTGAATGAAACGCGGCAGGCTGAAAGAGCCTGCCGTGTTCGTTTTGGCAGTGAAGAAGCTGGTGGGGGAGCCGGCGGGGGTTATTGTGGGGCGCCCGTTCCCAAGGGCTTCCCTTGCTTGAAAGCCTCCAGCTGGGTCTCCATCTCCGCCCGACGCGCTTCGGCAGCGGCCTTCCCCTCTTCGATGAGCCGCTGGACGTATTCTTGCGCCCGGCGTTGGAGCTCCGGCCCTGGAGTGGGAGTGAGCAGTAACGCCAGACTGCCGCCGGTGACGATGCCGATCATCAAGCCTGCCACGAATGAAAGCGCTTTACGCATTCTGTGCCTCCTTTTAGGTTTGCTGGTTGAATACTGTCATTATAATCCAATGTTCGCAGCGATGCAATTCGAGTTTACGGGCTGCCCGTGGCCTGGAGGATAATCAGCCACGATTGCCATCGGTCGCCTTCGCCAGTGCCCGTGCAGGCTGCGGTTTTGAGCGTGGCAACAGGTGCGCCGGTGGGCGTCCCGATGTAGAGATTGTAGGAGTGCTCGGGCTCGACGCTGAAATCGGCATAGCCCAGCCCCTGGGCCGGACGCAAGCCGGTGAAGGCGTGATCAGCGTCGTCCGTTCCCAGAAGCCAGAGCTCTTTGCCGGGCAAGCCAATGGTCTGACGCTGTTCACGCCCGCGGACGGTCACGGTGACGCTGGCGGTCAGGGAGATGGCGAGGCGCGGTTCTGGCAGGCAGGATTCGATCGTCTGGCTGATGCGATACGGCGGCGGCAGCGGTGTGGGGGTCGGCAGGATGACGTGCGGGATCGGCGGCAACGTCGGGGTCGTCGTGACGGTGAGAGGCGTGGCCGTGGCGGTAGCGGTGGGGGAAGGCATAGTGGTTGAAAGGGGGGGGCTGGTCGGCGCGCGCGTGGGTGTGGAGAGCAGGATCACGGTCTCTTCGCCGGCGTAGACGCGCACGGCGGGACTGTCAGCGCCGTAGTCCTGGGCGAGCGTGGCCAGGCGTTGGAGCGCCGAGAGGGGACGGCCCGAAGCGACGGCGGCATCGAGGGTTTGGAGCAGCTCTTGGCGGATTTCCTCGGGCGCCAGGCGCTGCAACCGCAAGTGCGCCCGTTCGAGGTCGCCGTCGTAGGCGTATGCCAGCGCCGTCATGCGGATCCAGTCGGCGCGGAAGTCCTCGCGCATCAGGGGCGGATAGGTGTCGTAGAACTCGACTGGCTGGATTCCCCAGGTGTAGATCAACCCGGCGGCGAGTCCTAACGCCACCCCCACGGCGAGCCAGACCCACGACGCTTTCATGGCTGCGCCTCCTGAAGGTAAGCGCGCATGACGGGGGTGTCTACGCCAAGGTCGCGGGCCAGCTGGAT
>JAAZNO010000361.1 GCA_012798275.1 Chloroflexota bacterium | reverse complement strand
TGCTGGCAACCCGCCCGGCGTTCGGCGGGAACATCATGGCGACCATCCTCTGCCGCAATTCGCGCCCGCAGATGTCGAGCGTGCGCCCGCGCGTTTTCCCGATGCCGCCTCGCAATCCCAACGCGACGGGTGAAATCGTGCACGAAGAGGTGGAAGCGACTGAAGAGAGCGCGATGTCCTGCGTGCTGGAGTTTATCCATTCCAAGGGCGAAAGCGTCAACATCGAATATGCGGACGTGATCGTTTCCGGCGGACGGGGATTGGGAACTCCCGATGGGCTGAAGCTGCTGCAGGAGCTCGCCGACGAATTGGGCGGCGTGGTGGGCGCGAGCCGTCCCCTGATTGACAGCGGCTGGATCGGCTACGCTCATCAGGTAGGGCAATCGGGGCGGACGGTGCGCCCCAAGCTCTACATCGCGGCCGGCATCTCCGGCGCCTTGCAACACAAAGTCGGGATGCAGAACTCGGACTTCATCATCGCCATCAACAGCGATCCCCACGCCCCCATCTTCGATGTGGCGGATGTGGGCATCGTCGGCGACCTCTATCAGGTGATTCCTGAGATGCTCAAACAGATTCGCGCGCTCAAGGAGGCGAAAGCATGAACACCACAGATGAGCGCATCCGTTTCGATGTGATCGTTGTGGGAGCGGGGCTGGCCGGGTCGGCGGCGGCGATGGTCGCGGCGCGGGCCGGCTTGGACGTGGCCCTGATCGAGCGCGGGCAGAAGCCTGGCGGCAAGAATTATTTCGGCGGCGCGATCTACACTCACGCCATCGCGGAGCTTCTCCCCGATTTTATGAGCCGTCGCCCGCCTTTCGAGCGCCCGGTGACCGAGGCCGGGTTCTGGTTCTTGGGCGCGGACGGCCTGACCCGCGTCACGGTGCAGGGAGGCAAGCTCGCCGATGGGACGCCCGACGCCTACACCACCTTGCGTGCGCCCTTCGACCTGTGGTGGGCGGAGCAGGCGCAGAAGGAGGGCGCGTTCCTGATCCCCAAGACGACGGTGGTGGACTTCATCCGTGAGCCAGACGGACAGGTAGTCGGCGTGAAGACGGATCGTCCGCAGGGCGAGCTCTACGCGCCGGTGGTGATCATCTGCGAAGGTGTGAACAACCTCCTCACGCAAAAATTGGGACTGAGTGAGCACGACCTGGAGCCGGCCCATCTGGCGTTGGGCATCAAGCAGGTCATCGCGCTGCCGCCGGAGACGATCAACGCGCGTTTCGGCCTGCCGGACGGCGATCATGGCCTGGCGGCTTCGGTGTTGGGGAACGTTTCCCTCGGCCTGCCGGGCATGGGCTTTGTCTACACCAACAGCAAAACCCTGTCGGTGGGCCTGGGGGTCATGCTCGCGACGCTGGCGGAGTACAAACTCAAACCTTACGAGGTATTGGAGCGGTATCTCAAGCATCCCGCGATTGCGCCGCTGGTGGCGGGCGGACAGCTGCTCGAATATGGCGGCCATCTCATCCCCGAGGGCGGCTATCACGACATGCCGAAGCTGTACACGGGCGGCGCGCTGGTCGCCGGCGATGCTGCGGCCATGGTCAATGCCCTGCACTGGGAGGGCACCAACATGGCGATCATTGCGGGTAAACTGGCGGGGGAGACGGCCCTCGAGGCGCATGGACGCAGCGACTTCAGCCAGAGGGTCATGGCGGGGTACGCGGAGCGGCTCAAGCAGAGTTTCATTCTCCAGGATCTCAAACAATATCGGCGCTTCTCGCAGTTCCTCGACACACACCCTGAGTTCATGGACATCTATCCGACGTTCCTCAACGATGCTCTGGGGGACTTCTTCACCGCTTACGGGCGCCCGAAGAAAGAGCTCTTCAAGGGCATCCTGGGTTCGTTAACTCGTCGTCGTTCGCTGTTGGGAGCTGCGGGCGACCTCATTTCGATGGGAAGGGCGGTGCTGGGATGGTAATGAAACGCAACGACGGTTTTGAAGCGAAGGAATTGCCCGCGGCGCTGCGGGAGACTCTGCCAGACGTCTATGTGGACGACTTGCTCGTCTCGATCAAGTATTTCATTGACGAGGAGCATCCCCACTTGTGGATCGAGGATCACGCAATTTGCGCGCGTTGCCAGTACAAGCCCTGCCTGGATTTCTGCCCCGTGAACGTGTACACGTTGGCCCATGATGGCAAGATTCAGGTGGCGTATCAGGCGTGTGTGGAATGCGGCAGCTGTCGCGTGGGCTGTCCCTACGGCAACATCAGCTGGCAGCTGCCCCGCGGCGGCTATGGTGTGGCGTACAAATTCGGCTAGCCTGGGGCAGGAGCGGGCGTCGAACAGAGCGCGACGCAGAACGGATGACGCAACGACCTCCGAGGAGTTTTTCCCCGGAGGTCGTTATGTATGGGAATGGCACGTCTGCGCGCTTACCAGGCTGCGTCGGGATCTACCCAGCTCTCCGTGGGGCGGTGATAGCTGAACAGCTCTTCCGGCTTGAACCACAGGGTAATTTCCCGTTCGGCGGATTCGGGATTGTCCGATCCGTGGATGAGGTTGTGGCGATTGGAAAGGCTGAAGTCGCCGCGGATAGTGCCGGGATCGGCCTGTCGGGCGTCGGTCTTTCCCATCATGACCCGCATGACGTTGATGGCCTGCGGGCCTTCGACGACCAGCGCTACCACCGGCGCGGAGGTGATGAAGCGCAGGAGCGGCTCGTAGAAAGCCTTGCCGCGATGTTCCCCGTAGTGCTGTTCGGCGAGCTCCTGACTCACCCACAGCATTTTCAATCCGGCAATCCGCAATCCACGTTGTTCGATGCGCGAGATCAACGTTCCAATCAGCCCCCGTTGCACGGCATCCGGCTTCAGGATGATGAGTGTGCGTTCCAAGATGACGTCCTCCTCCTTCGAAAATGGCCCCGAATGGGCACGAATTTCACGAATCAGATCAGAAATTCCTTACCCCCGGGGCTGCTACGTCCTCAAACAACGCGCTTCAGCGCGGTTGGCTCCTGTCAGGCTGGAGATGGAATCCCCAGCCGCAGCGGTGAGCTGTTACAGCCTCTGCTCACGGCATTACGATTCCCAGCTTACAGGGTAACTGTTCAACCACGGATTAAAAAACACAAGATTTCCTGGCAGCTAATGAAGATTTAGAATCAACTTTTGCCCCCTATCCCCCGCTTCCCCCCGCGCTTGCGCGGGGGGAAGCGGAACTTTTTCTGTGGGACTTTGCAGGCGGGCGGAGCCCGCCTGCAAAGTCCCCTTATTTTTTCGCCCCCTCCTCAACGGCGCAGGCGCCGTTGAGGAGGGGGTTGGGGGAGGGGCAAAAGCTACAGCTCACAAAGGTTCATCCATTGCCGTCGAGCTACCTGACGCCAGGCTGAACTATGATCGTACATTTTTTTGGGATGATGTGCGCCAGCACATGGCGTCTTCTTAGAAAATAGAGAGCAGTGAGCCGTGAGAAGAGAGCCGTCGCGGTTTCATCTCACGACTCACATTTTCTGTATTGGGATGATGGGCATTAGCAGCGGCGTCCCCCTGTTTTTCATAGCAGGCTGATCGCGCGCTTGTAGAGCGCCAGCGCCTGATCTAGCTGCCCTTTCTGCATGTGCAGATCGCCGAGCATCTGTAGCAGGCGCGGATCGTCGGGCTGTCGCCCGGTTAGCTGCGTCAGATCGGCCTCGATTTCTGGCAATCGCTGCTTATCTCGAATCAAGCGGCGGTAATGCGTCAGCGCTTCCTGCCATTCATTGGCGCTGACCAGGGCCCGCGCCAGTTCCAGGCGGGTGAGGTAATCTCTGGCGTCCGCCTCTGTGCGGGCGCGAAGCGCCTCGAGGGGCGCCGTGGGCGCCGGCTCGGGGATCACGGGAGCTTCGGCTTCGACCATCTCTGGCTTGACCGCTTCCGGTTCGACCAGAATAGGCCCGGCAATCTTGATTTCCTCTGGCCCTTGCTCCATGAGCGGCTCGCCATTTGGGCCAAAGCGTGTGAAGCCAAAGGAGGGGAGGGGCTGCGGCTCCAGGATTTCGGGTTCGGGCACTTTGGGAGCTTCGGCGATTTCTGCGTCGAAAGTGAGCCAGCCGAAAAAGGTCTCCTCTTCGGTCCCCGCAACGATGGGAGCTCCGGCAGGGACGGCCTCTTCTGGCGCAGCGAGTGCTTCCTCCTCGAGCGCGGGGGCGGCTTCCGGCGCGACGGCTTCCACGGGGGCCACGATTTCTTCGGCGACGGGGGCGGCAGGAGCGGCGGGCGGGGTGGGGAGGGGCGCGGTGGGTTTGCGGCCCATGATTTCGTCCACGCGGGCGCGGCTCTCGGTTTCGGCCTGAGCGCGCAGTTCCTCTTCTTTGCCGGCGGCGAGACTGGCCAACCAGGCGAGCGCGTCATCGCCGGAGAGCAATTCGCCCTCGAGCGCGGGGGCGGCTTCCGGCGCGACGGCTTCCACGGGGGCCACGAT
>JAAZNO010000045.1 GCA_012798275.1 Chloroflexota bacterium | reverse complement strand
CTGCAACAATTGATAGGACGAGTCAAATACGCGCTCAGCCACAAAGAGGGGCGCATTGTCGTGCCGGAGCTGGCGGCGGCGATCGCGCACCGCGAGATCACCATCCGGCGGGGGCTGGCATGGATGGAGGCCCATGGCGACCTCACCCTCGTTCAGGAGGAGGGCGAGATCACGCTCGTGGCGCGAGGCGGCGCCAAAAACGCCTCCGCCTTGGCGCGGCGGACGGCAGAGCTGGTGGCGCTGCTAGAGGAAACGGCCGCGTATCGCAATTACTTCGCCCGCACCGGCGTGGAGCTGCTGTTCTAACACGCTGGTGCTGCCGGCGCCGACGGCCGACATGAAAACCGGGTGATGGCGTTCCATCACCCGGCTATTTTCACACTTCCTTCTTTGTCGGACGCCGGCAGCTCGCACCTGTGGCGCAAGCCGACCTGCCCTTCCCATCTCCGTTACTGCTGCAGCAGCCCCGACAGTCCGCGAATCACCGAGCCCTCGTCGGAGCTCTTCCCCCCTTGCGAAGGGGCCGACGCCAGGACGCGGTCCGCGAGCCGCGAGAAGGGCAGCGATTGCAACCACACGCGCCCGGTCCCCTGCAAGGTTGCCAGGAATAGGCCCTCCCCGCCGAAAAGCATGGACTTGAGGTTGCCCGCGCGCTGAATGTCGTAGGCGATACCATTTTCAAACGCCACGAGGCAGCCGGTGTCCACCAACAGCTTCTGCCCTTCCAGGCGCTTCTCGACGATCGTGCCGCCCGCGTGGATAAAGGCCATCCCATCGCCCCGCAGCCGCTGCAGGATAAAACCCTCGCCGCCAAAGAAGCCCGCGCCGAGCTTCTTGTTGAAGGCAATGCTGATTTCCGTGCCCAGGGCCGCCGCGAGAAAAGCGTCCTTCTGGCAAATCAGCTCCCCCCGCGCCTCATCGAGGTCAATGGCGATGATTTTGCCCGGATAGGGCGCAGCAAACGCCAGCCGCCGCTTGCCCTCAGACACATTGGTGAAATGGGTCATGAAGAGCGACTCGCCCGTGAACATCCGCTTGCCGACGCTGAGAACTTTGTCCATCATGCCCTGGGGACGGGAGCCATCGCCCATGCGCGTCTCGAAGACGATGCCGTCGTCCATGTACATCATCGCTCCGGCTTCGGCGATCACCGTCTCGCGGGGATCGAGCTCCACCTCCACAAACTGCAAGTCGTCGCCATACACCTGATAATCAATCTCATGACTCTGCATCGGACTTTCTCCTTATGTTAAATTTTGGGCTCTGGATTTTGGAGCCGCTGCCAGTCTGGACAGCGCGCAAATCCTCTTCATATACGTCCCCCAACCACCAACGTTGCAGCAGGGTCGAGCCGCCAGGTCACCGTGACGTCACACCGGCTCGCCGCAGCGCGGGCAAAAGCGGCTGTTCGGACGCAATTCCGCCCCACAACGCCGACAGAGTTGTACCGGCGCCTGGAAATCCAACGGCGAGCCGCACACCGCGCAGAAACGCGCGCCCGGCCGCGCCGTCGCGCCGCACACGGCACAGACGGGAGCGCCGGCGTGCGCGTCCGCCGCCGGTCGCGGTGCAGCCCCCACCCGCTGCGTCGGGGGCAAATCCGCTGCCGCGGGAGCCGGCGGGAAAGGTGACGGCGGGGCAGGCGCTGCGGGCGGGGCGACAGGGCGCGGCGGGAGCGGAGCAGGTTCAGCCCGCCCGTAGGATTGTCCGCCGCCAGCGGGCACAAAAGCCGCCGGCTGCGGCGGAACCGGAGCCGGCCTGGAACGTCCTCCCCGCACCACGATCACGGCGGCGGCCAGCAATAACCCCGCGCCGGTACACCCCAATCCGCCAATCAGCCATCCCAACACCGTCACCATCGGAGAAGACGTCCGCCCCGACGCAGGAGATTCCGTCGGCAGCTCCAGTGTGGCATACGGCGCGGGAGTGGCTGTCGGGTAGAAAGGCGTCTCGGCGTCGGGCGTGATCGGCGTTGGCGGCAAGACCGCGGCCGGTTGAGGCGCAGGTAAATGCAGGCGCCCGTAGCCAAAGGCCGTGTCCGGTCCCGCCGGACCAAAATCGAGCGCATTGGCCAGCAGGTAGTCCTTGACCTGATCGCGCATGAAGCCGGGGTTGGCCTGCCAGACCAGAGCCGCTGCGCCCGCGACGTGCGGCGTCGAAGCGGAGGTGCCGTCGAAGGCCGACTTCCCATACGTCGCGCCGGAAACGCCCGCCGGTGCAGCGATGTCGGGCTTGAGCCTCCCGTCCGTCGTCGGCCCCTGCGAGCTGTAATCCGCGAGCGTATCATCCCACCAGTTGGTCGCTCCCACCGTGAGCGCGCTGACCGCGTCGCCGGGGGAACTGACGCTGTAGGAGATGGTAGGCAGGTCCACTTCTGTTCCGCCGCCATGGACGAAGACGTCAAACGTCACGGGGGCCGTCACGCTGTAGGCCTGCACGACAGCATACACGGTCTCACCATCAGTCTGTACCCACAAGGCCTCCGCCGGGCGCTGTCCGGGCTCGCCGGACTGCGGCTCCTCGGAGGTCGCCAACACGTCGCCCTGCGCGCTCACCACCAACAATTCCAGATCCTGCGTCGGGCGGTCCCACGCATCCTGCCAGATGAGATAAACCTCAATCTCATCCACGCTGTAAATGGCCATCACCTCATCGCCGGTCGTGAACTCGTGGTAGCCGTCGCCGTCCTCGTCGGTGAAAACGGCGCGATGATGGACGAGCGCCTCGTTGCCGGCGGAATTCACCCACAGGATGCCCTCGGCGGCGGTCTCCTCCACCAGCTGCGTGCCCCACCCCGTCCCATCCCGGGGACTGATGACCGCGCCCACAGAATGCGAGATGATGTTGACCCCCTGCTCGCGCAACCACTGCACCGCTTCACCCAACGCGGCGTCTGAACCGTCATACCAGGCGAAAAAAAGAGTCGCCTCGGGGGCGACTTCGTGGATGATTTCGGCACAGGCCGTGCCATGGACTTCTGCGGCGTCATACCACCCGAAGGTGTTGAGCGTCACCTCCGCCGGCAATTCCGTGCCCAGGAGCGCCTCATAGCCGGCAAAGCCCAAATCGAGGACGCCAATGCGCACGCCCGCGCCGGTGAACCCGGCCGCGTGCCACGCATCCGCGCCGATGAGGGCCACCCCTTCACCGGTGACCCCCTCCTGCAAAGTGCGCCCCTCGGGTTTGCGGGTCTCCGGCATCCGCACGGCGATCACGTGCTCCAGCTGCGTGAGCTGCTGGAAGATCAATGCGCTGCCCGCGCCACCTTCTGGCGCCAGGAACTGCTCCTCGATCAACGCGAGCGGCACGGAGATGTTGACCCGATCCTGATAGGCGCTGACGACCTCGATGCCGGCAGCGCGCAGTTCCTCGACCAACGCCGTATTGTCCTCGATATCCAGCACCAGCGTCACCCGCAGATTCTTCCCGTCGGGGGTGAAGAGGCCCCGCTCCTGCGCCAGCTGCATCGCGGCCTCACGTCCTCCTTCCATGTACGCAACCAGGAATTCCTTGTAGACCGAGCCTAACTGCGCATCATTCAACAACGGCGCGATCTGCGGGTACAGCGCCGAGACGTCCTCCAGAGACGGCGGCAGCGTGAGGGCGCTGAGATCGAGCGTGGGAGGAGGAGGCTCTGCGCCGGGGGAAAGGATGAAGAAGAGGGCCACGGCGGCCCCCAGAAGCACTACGCCTCCAGCCAAAAGCAAGATCAGTAACGATTTATGTTTCATCATAGAACCACCCAGCGGTCATAAATTCCAGATTCACTCGCGCTGCGCCAGGTAGAGGCGCAACGAGGTGTCATCAGTGGCAACGGCCACCACTTCCAGGCCCTTCGAGCCGACCCGCCCGACCAGCTGATCGTTCACCAGGGCGTTGATATCCTCCATCATGCTGCCTGGGACCAACCGCAGCAGCGACAGCCGTCCCATCTTCACCTGCAGCAAGGACACCGCCATGCGGCCCCCGTCGGCGGCGCGAAAGGCGACTTCCCCGTGCACGACCGGCTTGAAAGGGCCGGCCGCCAGCTGCACCACAAACGTCGCGACGCCGCCGGGCTGCAAATCCACATTGCCGCCGATCAAGGCGCTGTTACTTCCCAGCATCATGCGGTTGACGTAGCTCTCTTCGACCACCACTTCGATGTCATACGGCGGCAAAGCAGGCAAAGGCTCCGCCGCGACGGTCTGTTCGAGTGCGTGGACCAGCAACCAACCGCCTGCCAGGCCCACGAACATCCCCGCCAGCACACCGATCAACACCAGCACCCCCGGTTTCACTTTGGTGCCCATGGTCATCCCTCCGTCACAAACGGGCCTTGAGGATGATGTGATCCTTGTCCGTGCTGATGTTAAGCAACTGCGAGCCTGCGCCGAGTTCGTTTTCCAGCTGTTGCCGCAGCGCGCTGGTGAAGTTCTCCCCCACGGTCACCTCGCTCAGGCCCAGAAAGTCCATGAGATTCTGGCCGCCCGTGCTGACCTCCTGCACCTCAATCACGATTTCGCCATTCACGACGGAAATCTGGGCCACGATTTTGAGTTCGAGCGTCACAAACCGCGCGTTGAAGCGCGCCGTCGTCACGATGAGATTGCCCGGCTGCACGTCCAGCAAGGCGTCGGTCAGACCCTTGTCAGGTAAAATCGCGGTGAGATTGCGGTTCAGATAGGATTCCCGCACCAGGATGGCAATATCGGGTCCGGCGGGATCTCCGACCAGGGCCGCGGGTGGCGTCTCGCCCAGAGAGGGCCACACTCCCACGGCGAGCACGCCGCAGCAACTCAGGCAGGCCATCAGAGCCAGGGTGATGAGAGGGAACAGCCAGCGTGCGGTTCCACGGGCGGGAGGTTGAGAGGGTGACGGGGCCGGCAGGTCGCGCGCGTCAGCAGACACGGTCGGCCGCGGCGCTACCGGCGCGGGCCTCGGGGAGTGGGCGGGCGGCGCGACCTGGGGCGCAGGGGTAGCGGCCAGGGGCCGTCCGCAGCGCGCGCAAAAACGCGCTCCCGGCTTCACCGCCGCCCCGCACGCGGGACAAAACGGAGGCGCAACGGCGGATGCCCCCGACAAGCTCTGGCCACAACGCTTGCAGAAACGCGCGTCGTCACGGTTCTCGAAGCCGCACTGCGGGCATTGCATTGGATACCTCCTGCGAAAATGGCCCCGAATGAACACGAATTTCACGAATCAGATCAGAAATTCCTGGCCCCCGGGGCTGCTACGTCCTCAAACACCGCGCTTCAGCGCGGTGGGCTCGTGTCAGGCGGGGGATTCCATCCCCAGCCAACCCGTGAGCCGTCGCTGCTCACGGGTTATGGCTCACAGGGTAACTGTTCAGCCACTGACTAAAAAAACGGAAGATTTCCTGACGGTTGCTGAAGATTAAGAATCAATT
>JAAZNO010000044.1 GCA_012798275.1 Chloroflexota bacterium | reverse complement strand
CGGACGGAACTCCATCATTTTCAGGGTAAAAAGGCAGGTTACCGGCGGAGGGATGCGTCAAGGGAGAAATGTGAGTCGCAGGCCGTGACTACGGCAGCTCTCAGCTCACGGCTCTCTATTTTGGGATGAGGTGCACGGCAGAGGCTTTGAAGGCGAGGTAGACTTCTGTGCCTTCCTGCAGTTCCAGCTCCTCCAGGGAGCGATGGGTGATCACGCCAACGAAATCGCACGACGGGGCCGGCGCGCCGTCGAAGGGGAAACTCACGGTGACATAGACCAGCGTCCCCTTATCCACGAGCTCCACAACCCGGCCCCGGCAGGAGGTGCAGACGTCGGAACGGCGGGGCTCGCGGGAAAGGATGAAGTCCTCCGGCCTGATGACAACCTGGACCTGCCCCACAAGATCGGTCACGACGGCCAGCTGCATGCCGGCAAAGGACAGCCGGCTATAGCCGCCCTCGCCGGGGCGCAGCTCCCCCTGGAAAATATTCCTCGCCCCGACAAACCGGGCCACGAACTCGGAAGCCGGCTTCCTGAAGATCTCCCCCGGGGCTCCTACCTGCACGACCCGCCCCGCATTCACCACGGCAATGCGGTCGCCCAACGCCGCCGCCTCCTCAAAATCATGGGTGACGTGGAGGGTGGTGGTGCCCAGCTCGCGGTGGAGGCGGGCCAGTTCCCGCTGCAACCCCTCGCGGGTCTGCGGATCGAGGGCGCTGAGCGGCTCATCCAACAGCAACAGCCGCGGCTCGATCACCAGCGCCCGCGCCAGGGCCACCCGTTGCTGTTCGCCCCCGCTGAGGGTTTGAGGACGACGCACGAGCAGCGGTTCGATGGCGAGCAGCCGGCTGATCTCCTCCACGCGGCGTTCGATGACGAGGCGGCGGGAGGGGCCTGGATCTTGCGCGCGCCCTTCCCGCTGCAGCTTCAGCCCAAAGGCGATGTTCTCGGCCACGCTCAAGTGGGGAAAGAGCGCGTAATCCTGGTACACGAAACCGATTCCGCGTCGCTCCGGCGGCAGCGGGGTGAGGTCTTCCCCGTTCAGCAAAATGCGCCCACGATGGGGAGAATGCAGTCCCGCGAGGGTCTCCAACAGCACCGTCTTGCCCGCACCCGTCGGCCCCAACACCACGAAGTACTCGCCAGCGGCGATCTCCAGATTGATCTCGCGCAGATGAAACTCCCGCAGATCAACCCAGAGGTCGTGAACCTGCACCCTGGCGCGGCGTTCCATCCTCTACTCCCTGCCCTTCCGCGCGACCAGCCGCAACACCACGAAGATCAGCAGGCAGATCAGGATGATCAGCGCGGCGACGGGTTGGGCATAGGTCAGCCCGAAAGATTGGAAGCGCTCGTAGAGCAGCACCGGGGCGATCATCGGGTAGTAAGCCAGGATAATCACCGCGCCGAACTCACTCAGGCCCCGCGCCCACATGAGGATCATCCCGGAAAGGATACTGCGCCAGGCGAGAGGAAAGGAGATCCGCCAAAAGGCCTGCCACGGCGAGGCGCCCAGCGTGCGGGCCACCCGCTCCAGACGCGGATCAACGGCCTTGAAGCCCTCGCGGGCCGTATCAACCAGAAACGAGAGGCTGACGAAGAGCATCGCGGCCACGATGCCCGGCATTGCGGAGACAAACCTGATCCCCAGGAGACTGAAGGCCCGGCCCAGGAAGGTGTTCCTCCCCAGGACCAGCAGCAGGGCAATGCCCGCCGCCGAGTGCGGCACCACGATGGGGATATCCATGAGGCCCTCGATCAGCCGCTTGCCCCGGAAGTCGCTACGGGCCAGCAGGTAAGCCAGCGGCACGCCGGTGACGAAGGCGATGGCCGTCGCCAGAGCGGAACAGTAGAAGGTGAGCAGGATCGCCCGGCGCACCTCCGCCTCCAGCAGCGTCTCCCAGACGACGGCCGGCGAGGAGCCGGTGACCGTGCGGAGCAGCGGCCAGGCGACGAAGAGGATCAGCAACGCGCCGAGGACGGCGAAGACAATCTGCATCCGGTTGGCAGGCAGGTTCATCTCATCAAGAAAATGCAAAAAGCATCCCTTGTTCTACTCTCGCAGCGCCTCCGGCAACGCCGCCGCGTTATCAACCACGGGAGGGAGGAGCAGGGGCTGCCAGTTTTCCGCCATGATCTGCTGTCCCTCCGGGCCGATCAGAAAGCGAACCAGTTCGGCGGCCAGGTCGGGATGGGGCGCGTTGGAGGGAATGGTCAGGCCGTAGAGGATGGTCTCGCCCTCAAACTCCGGGTTGACGGTGGCGAAACGTTGGAAGTCCAGTTTGACGCGGACCCGCCGGTAAGCCTCCGCATAGGCCGGATCGCTCAGGTTGATCTCCGGCGGCAGGGATAGAAAGCGCAGGTTGCGTTGGCGGGAGACACTCTGGTACTCGAAAGCGTAATCCAGATCGCCGGATTCCAGCAAGCCCAGCAATTGGACGCTGGCGCCGCGCAGCTCCAGACCGCGCCCCTCCTCCGGTTCCAGCACTTCAGGGACAAGGATGATGTCGAGAGCGTCGGTTTCCTGCACCCGCACGGGCTTTGTGAAGCGGTCACCGAAAAGGTTGTAGAAGAGGTCAGGCTCGTTGTAGAAGTGGGTCGCCAGCTGGGCCGTCATCATGCTGCGATACCCGCAGGCATCGAAGCGCGGGTCGGCGAGGCCGAACAGCACGTCAGGCCGCGAGAGGATCTCGTACCAGTTATCGGCGGTGATCTCATCGGCGTAAGCGCTCTGCGAGGTGTAGGCCAGGCCCAGCTGGTTGGTGGCGAACTGCATCGTCCACTCGGCGTAGGGTCGGCCCGTCTCCGGCACCTTTGTCGTGTACATCAGCAGCGGGATCAGGGAATAGTCGGCCACGGCAACCACATCGGCCAGTTCCCCCAGTTCCGACACGTGTCGGACACACTGGATGGAGCCGTGGCCTTCCATCAACACGTCCACGTCGGGATGCTGAACCTCAAAGGCGCGCTCCAGCTCGTCGAAGGGGACGACGAGGCTTCCGGCCAGCAACACCCGCACCTGGGTCCGCTCCCGCTGCCGGGGGGGCTCGGCGCAGGCGCTGAGCGCGAGCAGCATCAACGCGAGCAGCAGAAGTGATAGTTTCTTCATCGTTATTTCGGCCGGGCGGGGCGTCCGGCGCCTCGAACGCCCTCGCCGTCCCATCCCCTGTTCACGGCAGGTCAATTTCGATGGTCTCGACGCCGCCGATCCAGTTCGCTTTTTCCAGATCAGGGCC
This sequence comes from Chloroflexota bacterium, assembly GCA_012798275.1. Classification (GTDB taxonomy): domain Bacteria; phylum Chloroflexota; class Anaerolineae; order B4-G1; family SLSP01; genus JAAZNO01. Next base: position 2,328 of record JAAZNO010000044.1, on the reverse strand, counting down.
GATCAGGCGCAGCGGCCAGTATTTCTCCGGCAACGGCGCTCCGTTCAGCCGATAGGCGAGGAAGATTTTGTTATTGCGCGCGATCGGGGCGCTCTCCAGCGTGATGCTGTAGCCGTCGCTGGCGATCAGATGAATCTCGTAGCCGGCCGCGGCCAGGTCATCGTTGAAGGCCCCACTTTCGTGCTTGTTCTCATCGTCCACCCGTCCGGCCAGCAACCAGAGGGGGATGCCCTCCCAGGTCTGCCCTTCGGCGTCGGTCCAGGAAGTGCCGTGGCAGCTCGGGGAAGACCCGGTCTCGAAGGTGCCGCGGTCCATCTCCTCGCTCAGCGCGCCCTTCAGGTGAAGCGTCCACTCATCCTGAGCCGCTTTGACCTCAATGGACTCGACCCACTTGATCCACCAGTGGCCGTCGGTGACGACCTTGTCGGTGCCCAGGATCGCCATGCGCAGGGGGCCGTCGCGCTCCGCCGGAATGGGCTGGCCCTCTTCCTCATAGGCGATGACGGTCCAGAGTTTGCCGTCGTAGGGCTTGTTCGTGCCGTCGCTGGGATCGTAGGTGTCATAATTGCCGGTGACGATCTGATCGTAGGAGAAGGTCATCTGGTAGCCGTCCTTCGCCGTGATCTGGATGCTGTTCTCCTGGGAGAAGCCGCCCACGAGGGCGCACAGGTCTTCGATGGTGACGCCTTTGAAGGTCGTCGGCGGGGTGACCTTGCCCACGCTGCTGATACGGCCGCCGGGCCCCTCGTAGGCGGGCAAGGCCTGCAGCTCCTCCCAGGTCAGCGTGACGCTTTTCTCGCCGGAGGTAACCGTCAGCGTGACGTCGGGGGCCGGCGCCTTTGCCGATCCGCCGCCGCAGCCGACAAGCAGCGCGAGCGTCAGGATAGAGGCAACAATGGAAAGGAAACGTTTGCTCATAGTCAGCTCCTTACATGGGATGTGGGATAAAACTACTCACAAGGCTCATGCAATGCGCCAGGCACTAACCGCCGAGAGCGCAACACGCGCAGAGAGGCTCATCAGGTTCCTCTCACTTCGCTTCGATAGAGGCCACGTCTTTGACCCAAAAGCTGCTTCCAAAACCGGGCATCAACAGCCGCAGGCTACCCTCGGTGAAAGCGATCAGGCAATCGGCGCAGGCTTTGGCGTCCTCTAGGGCGACCACGACGCTGTAGCCGTCAGAGGCAGTGATGGCGAGGGTCGTGCCGGGGTCGGGCTGGGCCTGCTCCAGGAGTGTGCTCAGCAGGACGCCGGTGTAGCTCTGCTTGCCGTCCTTGGGGTGCTCGATGGTTTTCTTGACCGTTCCCAACCCCTCCAGGTCAGCCATCGAGAGGGTCAGCTCGCGCTGCACCTTGCCGGTAAAGGTGAGGACGATTTCGCCGGCCGGCGCGGCAGTGCTCTCAGAGGGCGCGAGCGGCTCCGGCGTGGGTGTGGCCTGAGTGCAGCCGGCCATCAGCGCCAGAGTGATAAGTAGCATGATGAAGGTTCGGATCGTTCCTGACATCGCCTGACCTCCTGGGCTCTGGTGTGAAAGTGTTGAGGTGAATGCGCCAATCCCGGCCCAACGAACGGGGGGCCAGCATCCGCAAAAAAAAAACCGGCGTCCGTCTGGAAAGGCGGGCGCCGGTGTCGAGACACACGAAGTCCTCTGGTCTCCTTTCCAAATCCGGGAGGCGTGATCGTTTCCCATCACACCCTATCGCCCAACTTCCATAGGCTCGAGCCCCTTCATCCAGGCCCCTGTCCCCCAAGGGACAAGAGAGTGGGAAAGACGCCGGCCGGCCCTGCAGGCAGTTGGGTCGGAGAACTAAAATTGAGCTGGCGTAGCCATGTTAAAGGTTGAAGCGGTCCTACTTCCCCTTGCGAGAGGATTCTGTAGTTTTAAGTATACCAGCGCTCTGAAGAAGATCAAACGGCTTCACGGCAAAGGCGCGGCGGTGAGGAAAATCCACACGGGAATTTCTCATGGAGCGCAGGTGAAGGCATGTGATCGTACGGCCGCGCGCCGTAGTCGTAGAAGCCCAGGGACGCCTCCTCCCGCTGGCCGGTGAAGCGCCGGTCGGTGGAGAAGTTCCCCGAGGCGTAGTCCACTATACGGAGTGTCGTGCTTGAAGGACACTCCGGCGCCACTGGCATTTATGGCCAGGCTGACGGAGCCCGAATGGATAGCAATCTCCGCCTGCGGCCTGAGAGCCAAAGCCCTTTTCCTCAGCGAGTGACCGCGACGTCACAGGTGCAGGCGGGATAGGTGGGTTACTCCGCCGGTGGAGCTTCTTCTTGCTGATAAGCCTGAATCTGCTCGGCCAGCGTTTTTACATCCACGGGTTT
>JAAZNO010000360.1 GCA_012798275.1 Chloroflexota bacterium | reverse complement strand
GCTCACGGAAGCGTAGGTGCACCAAACCTTGCCAAATCCGCGCAGGGGCGTCGGCGGCGTCGTTTCTGTGCCGCACGTGTACGTAGGATCGCCCTCATGCCAGGCATTGGCAAAGCCCTGCCAGCTGCCACTCTGATACACAGCGTAGATGCGATCGTGGTCCTCGCGCCAGAACATGAGGCCCTTCTCAAAGTTCTCGATTGCCATCCAGGTCGTGTGCGCGGCATTGGAGGCGCAGCCCAACCGCGCCTGTTCCGCACGCCAGATGTCGGCGAAGGGACCGGTCACGTCGGGGCAGGCAGGAGTGGGAGTCTCCGTGGGAGTCTCCGTTGGAGTAGCAGTCTCCGTCGGCGTTGGGGTCCGCGTGGGAGCCGACGTCACGGTAGGTTTCGGTGTCGCCGTGGCGGTCGCAGTGGCGGTCGCAGTTGCGGTTGCCGTGGCAGTCGGCGCCTCGGTCGCGAGCTCCTCCGTGGGGGATTCGGTGAGCTCGGTGACCGCGATCTCCTGCGTGGCGGTAGATTGCGCCGGCGTTGTCGTGATGCCGCCCGTTGTCACCGGCGTTCCGCGTCCCGAGCCAAGCAAATTGGCAAGCGTCAGTCCGGCCAACACCAACACCACCAACACGGCCGCTATCAGTCCGCCGATGAGCCAGGGGGAAGCCCGCCGGGGCGACATTCCCGCAGGCGCAGGTTGTGGCGGCGCGACGGGCGGGTAGACCCCCATCACCGCCGTACCCGAAGGCATGACCGCCGCTGGCGCCGCGATCCCACCCTGGCGCAACGCCAGCCGCATCTCCGTTGCCGTCTGAAAGCGCGCCTCGGGTTGGAGTTCCAGGGCACGCAACAGGATCGCCTCGAGGGAGGGGCTCACCCGTGGATTGATCTGCCGTACAGGGACGAGGGCAGCAGGGTTGACAATCCGCATCGTCGCGGTAGGCGGCGATTGCCCGGTCAAGGCGTGATAGAGCGTCGCCCCCAGGCTGTAGAGGTCGCTGCGCGCGTCGGTGAACCCCAGCTGCGAATCGTATTGCTCCGGCGGAGCGTATTCCGGCGTCCCCATGGAGCGGATCGCCGTGCGCGTGCGCGGGTCAGCGGGATTCCAGAGCTTCACCAGCCCAAAATCCACAAGGATCACGCGCCCGTCGGGACGCACGATCACGTTCTGGGGTTTGATGTCGCGGTGAATGATGCCCTGCCCATGGCAATATTCCAACGCATCAAGCAATTGATCCGCCCAGACGAGCACCTGCGCTTCGGGGAGCTGGCCCTCCCTGGCGATGCGCTCGGCGAGGCTTTCCCCTTCGATGAAATCCATCACCAGGTAGACGTTGCCGCCTTCCTCGAAGAAATCGGTCACCCGTACCAGATTGGGGTGGCTGAGGTTGGCCAGCACCGCCGCTTCCTGCTGAAACTGCTGGCGGAGCTGCGCCAGCAATTCCGCGTCAATGCCGGGCTGCGGCGTCAACTCCTTCACAGCGCGAGGGGCGTTCAGACGCAGGTCCCAAACGCGGTAGACGGCCCCCATGCCACCCTGTCCCAGCAGGCGCGCGACCCGATAACGTCCCTGGAGTGTAGCACCTGTATTCAGACTCATCGCAGCCTCCTCGGAAAATGGCCCCGAATGAACACGAATTTCACGAATAAGATTAGAAATTCCTGGCCCCCGGGGCTGCTACATCCTCAAACACCGCGCTTCAGCGCGGTTGGCTCGTGTCGAACCGGTGAGCCGCCGCCGTCGCTACTCACGACTCACATTTTCATCCTTGGATGATGTGCGCCAGCACCTGGCGTCTCCTCGGAAAATAGAGAGCCGTGAGTC
>JAAZNO010000359.1 GCA_012798275.1 Chloroflexota bacterium | reverse complement strand
TGGCAGGGTCAGCGTAACGGGCAACAATTTGTAGAGCAACAGGTTGAGCAACACGTAGAGCGCCAGCGCCAGATCCGCCGCCAGGCCATTGAGGCGATAGTAAATCAACATGAACAGGAACACCACCAGCAGACCGACCACGCCGGCGCGGATGCTTTTCTCAACTGAAATTGCACCCAGCGACGGGCCAATCGCCCGGTAGCTTTCGATTTTCAGCGGCACCGGCAGGGCGCCGTAGCGCAACTGAATCGCGAGCTGCTGCGCGCTCTCCGACGTGAACCCGCCGGAAATCTGCGCCTCGCCATCAGGGATGGCATCACGGATGGTAGGGCACGAGAGGATAGTTTTGTCGAGCACCATGCACAGAGGGCGCCCGATGTTATTGCTCGTGTACTCGTAAAAACGCTGTGTATCCGCCGCTTTGAAGCGCACGATCACCATGGGCTGCCCGGTAGTCTCATCCACCGTGTTGAAGGCCGAATCCAGCGCGTCACCGATGAGAATCGTCTTGTAGTAGCCGGGCGGTACCGTCGCGTCCTCGCCCATGCCGTAGGTGGTGCTGACGACCCGTCCGGGCGTCAGTTCCGCCTCGCCGGCACCGGCAGGCGGTTCGGCGAATTCAAGCAGCGCCGTATCGCGGATGGTATCAATCGCCTGCTCCGGGTCGGCGATGCCGGGCAGCTCGACGATGATGCGCCGCGTCCCCTGCACCTGCACCACCGGCTCGCTCAAGCCCAGCGCGTTGACGCGCCCCTCGACCACCTGCGCCGCCGCACGCATCGTTTCGGCGGAGAGCTCCTGTCCGGCAGGCACGTCGGCCACCATCGAGAGTTGCAGCCCGCCTTGCAGGTCCAACCCCTGCATGAATTCCAGCGAACGCGCGGTCTCTGGTTGCCACACCAGCAAGCGCGTCAGCCACTCAGGATGCTGCGACGGCACCACCAGATAAAGCGCCACGGCCGCCAACAACAAGATCAACACCAGGGAAGTTAGCGTCTTTCTATTCATAGCCCCTCACTCAAGGAATAGCGCCGTTGTACGGGGAAATCCCTGCGGCAAGCCAAAGGCGGATTATAGTCCGCCGGGGCCTTTTGTCAACGCGCGGTTTGACCCTGCCGGGAGTGTGCTATACTCCATGGCGGTATGAAAGAAGATCGCGCACGACCAGAACCGACGCCGTTCTTTCTGCCCGGCGGAGAGCCGGGCATCCTGCTCATTCACGGTTTCCTCACTGCACCGGATGAAGTCCGGCCCCTCGGCGAAGCGCTGGCGCGCGCCGGCATGACCGTCTCTGGCATCCGGCTGCGCGGCCACGGCACCACTCCCGAAGATCTCGCCGCCGTCCACTGGCAGGATTGGGTCGCGGACGTCCGCGCCGGCCTCGCCGAACTGCGCCGCCAACGTCAGCACCTGGGCATCGCCGGGGTCTCGCTCGGCGCGGCGCTGGCGCTCTACGTCGCCGCCGAGGACCCCGTGGAGCGGGTAGTCGCCTTCGCTACCCCCGGCGGCTTTGCCTTCCACGGCTTACCGCCTGGCTGGCTCTCTCATCTCGCCCGCGTGATCCCCTATCTGCCCAAAATCGGCTCCGACATGCACGACGCCGCCGCTCGTCGCGCCCGCTTCATTTACCGGCGCATTCCCTTACGGGCCGTGGCAGAACTGGGCAGTTTTCTGCTCGCCATGGACGCGCGCCTGCCCGACGTGCGTGTCCCCACCCTGCTCGTCCACGCCCGCCATGATCACGCCGTTCCCCCGCGCGTGGTCCGTCAAGTCGCGGCGCGGCTCGGCGGACCACAGCAGCTGCTCTGGCTGGAACGCGGCGGACACACCGTGGTCCTCGATCTTGACCGCGAACGCGCCTGGCAGGCAGCGCGAGAATGGTTCGAGAGGCCTCCCGAAGGAATGGAATGATGCACTCCTCACGCGCCGGCCTGTGGCTGATTCTGGTGACCTTCGTAAGCCTGGCGCTGGCCTGGAACATAACGATCCCACCCTACGAAAACCTCGACGAGATCGAACACGCGGAGGTCATCCGCCACATCGCCGTGACCGGCCGGCTGCCCGTCCATGGCGAGGCCGAGGCGGCCGGCTTCCATGTCCGGCAAGAAGCCTCGCAGCCGCCGCTGTACCATCTCCTTGGCGCGGCGTGGGTGCGCCTGTGGGGTCTGCCCCGCGAAGCGCCGGACGTGCGGCCCATTCCCGCCACCTTCGTCGCCTGTGGCTCTGGCGATACGCTCTACAATCGCGTCACCTGGAGCCGCGATCCCTACACCGGGTTCCCTCCGGAAGGACATCGCCGCACGGTCTACGCGCTGCGGCTGCTTTCCACCCTTCTACAATGCGCCACCGTCGCAGGGACGTGGGCTCTTGCCCGACGGCTGGCGCCCCGAGGATTCGTCGCGCCGCTGGCGACGGCCGTCGTCGCCTTCAACCCGCAATTCCTGCTCCTCGCGGCCGGGGTGAACAACGATAACCTCGTCATCCCGCTGGCCACCTGGGCGCTGGTGCTGTTGGTGGACATCTGGCAGCGTGGTCCGACGCCAACGCGCCTCCTCGGCTTTGGCATCCTGACGGGACTGGCAGCGCTGAGCAAACTCAGCGGACTGGGACTGCTCGGATTGGGCGGATTGACCCTCCTGGCCTACGCCTGGCGCCAACGCG
>JAAZNO010000358.1 GCA_012798275.1 Chloroflexota bacterium | reverse complement strand
TCCCCTTCCCCCCGCGCGCGCGGGGGGAAGGGGAACTTTTTTTGTGGGGTTTTGCAGGCGGGCTACGCCCGCCTGCAAAACCCCCTTATGTTTTCTCCCCTCCCCAACGGCGTTTGCGCCGTTGGGGAGGGGGCTGGGGGAGGGGCAAAAGCTACAGCTTACAAAGGTTCATCCATCGCCGTCGAGCTACCTGACGCCAGGCTGAACTATGACCGCACATTTTCATTCTTGAATGATGTGCGCCAGCACATGGCGTCTCTTTCGAAAATAGAGAGCAGTAAAACTCTAAGCAACGCTTACAAGAGGTCGTCAGCCTCTTGTAACGTCTCACCACGCAAAATAACGTGCAACCGCAAGGTGCCTAAAGTCAACGTATCTCCATCATGGATCGCATAAGGCAGATAAGCCGTCAGGCGTTCGTCGTTCACATACGTGCCGTTCGTGCTATCGAGGTCTTCAATGTACCATTTGTCCTCACGCGCATACATGCGCGCATGACGCCGCGAGATCCCGTGCTCCAACCCGCTGTCGGAAGTCAAATCCAGCTCCGGGAACACGCCGTGCGCCGCATCCAGGCGCCCAACCAGAATCTCCGAATCCGCAGACAGCAGGACCTTACGATGGGTCGTCAGGATTTCAATCTCAATTCCCAACGCCCGTCCCTCCCCCTGTGCGTCTCCCATAACGCGGGGACGCGCCCGCTGCAGATGCTGATCCGGGAATTGCTCGGTGCGCAACGGGCCGCCTGAAGGCAGGTAAGTGCCACATTGGACGCAAAAGAGCGTCCCCGGTAGATTGAGCTTCGCACACGATGGGCACACAATCCCGTCCGTACGTTCTGTCATACGCCCCCCTTCCACATCGAGACTTCTTTTCGAGTTCAGCCTTACTGGCGCGTCAGGCTGCGCGTGCCATAACGGACCTGTTTACGACCGCGGAGCGTCGGCTCCGCACCCTGTTGGACACGTTCGGCTTCCAACATCGTCACCTGCCCCAGTTCACGGTAGCCGATCTCAAAGAGGCGCGTCGCAGCGGATTCCAACAGATGGGTCGCCTGTTTCACGTCCCCCTGCTCCAGCACCTGCCAGGCGCGCTCCTGAAGGCGGAAAATGCTCAGCCGCGACAGGATATTCAGCAAGCGCCCGGACACAGGCTCAGGCTGTAGCTCTTGCTGGACGAACGACACCGTCACATCCCGCCGGATAGTAACCGGTTGCCCGGCGGCCAATCCCTCAAAATCCAACCGCACGACACGCCGCTCGCCAGGGTCAGGCTGATGGACGCTCAATTCCAGGAGCAGCGTCAGCGGGTCCTCTCCCAGACCTCCTAGCGGAAACAACCGCCCCGGCTGGATGTCCAACACTTCCATGAAAGGGGCAGCACGAAACGCGGTCTGCAGCTGCACCCAGGGGGGCAAATTCACATTGATCGCGAGACGACTCAAAGCCACCTGGCTCAAGCCGTGAATCTGCGCGCGCAGCAGCTCCTGGAGCTGCGCCGGACTGCTGATGTACTGACACATGCCCCCGCCGTGCCGCGCGAGGGCATCGAGGAACAAATCATTCCAATCGTCGCCGATGCCCAGGGTGGAAATGCCGATGTTTTCGGCCTGCGCGCGCTGCGCTTCCAGCAGACAGGCCTCCTCATCACCGTAGGTACGCCCGTCCGTCAGCAGTATGACATGGCTGATGGCCGCAGGATCGGCAAAGCGCCGCACCTGCTCCAGACCCGCCCGCAGGCCCGGCAAAATCTCGGTTCCCCCGCCCGTGGTCAGATTGGCAATCGCAGAGCGCAAGCGTGAACGATCACGCAAGGCAAAGGTCGAGTCCACGAGGACCTCAGCGCGGTCGTTGAAGCCAATGAGGGCCAGACGATCGCGCTCTTGCAGCTCCTCCAACAGGTTCTGCACCGCCAGCTTGACGTTCCCCATGCGCGACCCCTGCATGGAAGTGCTGCAGTCAATCACGAGAGCCAGATTCAGCGGCGAACGCTGTGGGGCAGACGTCGGACGGGAACGCAGATCCAGCAGCACGTACAACATCTGAGGAACATCCAGCGTGACCAGGCGCGGCGCGTTCAACGTCACGGCGCACTCGAGCGGGGCCTCGCGTCCCAGGCCGCGCGCCAGTCGCTGACGGTCGTAGGCCTGCCGCAACACCGGATCCCGCAGGACTTCATACGCCTCTTGAATTTTGCGAAAGGCCTCCGTGTCGCCGCCGGCCACATCGGGGTGGTGTTGACGGGCCAGATCCCGGTAGACGCGCTTCACCTCTTCCGCAGTGGTCGTCGCCGGCAGCCCCAGAATGCCGTAATAGTCCTCTTCAGGCGAGATGGTCGCTTTCATCAGCGCTCCCCCGGCTCCGGCGCGACTCGATGGCGCAGCTCCACCACAATCGCGGTGATGTTGTCGGTGCCACCCGCCGCATTCGCCGCGGCGACAAGTTGCTCACAGGCCCCCTGCGCCGAGGGAGCTGCGGTCACAATCTGCCACAGCTCCGCATCGGGGACCGATCCCCACAAGCCATCCGTGCAGAGCAAGAGCTGCGCATCGCCGTCGAGGGTCAAAGCGCGCACGTCCACCGTCAGGCCGCCCCCCTGCCCCACCGCGCGGTAGAGAATGTTGCGCCGCGGGTGGACGGCTGCCGCCTCAGGCGTCAGCTGGCCGATGTCTACCAGCTGCTTGACCATCGAATGATCATTGGTGAGCAAGTGCACGCCGCCCCCGCCATCTCGAAGGTAGGCCCGGCTATCGCCCACATGCCCGATCACCAGGTGATTGCCCACCACCAGAGCGCAGGTGAGCGTTGTGCCACTGCCGGGGGTGCTGGCAAAAACTTCCTGGTTGGCAAACTGCACTGCCTCCGCCAGGGTTTCCGTCAGCGAAGGGACGGAGCCGTCCCCCTCCTTCAAGACGTCGCCATCGCCATACAACAGGGGCAGGTAGACGTGTTCCATAATCTGCGAGGCGACGGTTTGACAGGCCACCGCGCTGGCCACCTCCCCGGCACGATGTCCTCCCATGCCATCGGCCAGGATGAAAAGGCCAAAAGGCGGCATCGTCATGCTGCTACACTGCTCGGCGACAAAGACGAAGACGGCATCCTCATCCTGGTCGCGCACGCGGCCCACGTCCGTAATCCAGCCATAGGCCATGCTGGCGCCCAAGGCCGGCACAGGAGAAGAGGCCGCCGTCTCCTCGGAAACGAAAGGCGGCTCGACCGCTCGCAGCGGCGGCGTCTCGAGGTCAAGCGCTTGCGGCGGCATCAGCGCCGGTTCCGTCGCGGCCGGGGGCGGCAAATCAACAGGGGCAGCATCGGCAAGGACAACAGGAGCCGCCGCTTCCTCACCGACAACAGCACCAGACTTCGAACCCCGCAAGCGCCGCAACCACGCAGTTACTGGCATACTCGTTTCCTCATTATTGGCCACATGCTATAGTTTACCCGGCTATACCGGCAAAGCGTAGACATAATGGTCCAACGATCCCACGTAAAGCACGCCGTTGACGATCGTCGGCGCACCGGTGATGGCGCCCCCCGTCTCATAGCGCCAGTGCAGGGCACCACTACGTGCGTCCAGGCAATACAGCGCGCCGTCCACACCGCCGATGTACACGTTCTCGCCGGCGACCGTCGGTGAGGCGGAAACCTGCCCTTCCGCCTGATACCGCCAGACAATGCGCCCCTCCGTCGCATCCAGGGCATAGATATTCCCATCTGCTGAGCCGAAAAAGACGCAGTCTTCCCACAAGGCAGGGGTGGAAATGACCGCGCCACCGGTGCGATATTTCCACGCCGCCCACCCCGACCGCAAATCCAACGCATAAAAATTCCAGTCGAGGGAGCCGACGTAGAGCATCCCATTGCCGACCACCGGCGAAGAGAGAATGCCGCGGCGCGCGCGAAAACGCCAGCGCATGTCGCGGTTGAGGCCCAAAGCATACACCACGCCCATCTGGCAGGCAAAGAAAATCAGATTTTCGTGCAGCAGGGG